>NZ_JBJGXU010000036.1:0-58108 GCF_045447305.1 Pseudomonas sp. D47
GGGCGCCTGTTTTGCTTTAAACGGCTGGTTTAACCCGCAACCGCCTTGGCAATCGCCTCGTTGAACGCCGGCAGGTCATCCGGCGTACGCGAGGTGATCAAGGTCCAACCATTGGCCGGGCATTGCTTGACCTCGACGTCCACCCACGCGGCAGCGCCGGCGTTTTGCAGGTCGATGCGCACGCTTTTGTAGGAGGTCAGGGTCTTGCCCTTGATCACGCCTGCATCGATCAGCGCCCACGGCCCGTGGCAGATCGCCGCGACGGTTTTACCGGCCTTGACGAAATCGTTGATCAGGCGCAACGCCGCCGCATCCTGGCGCAACGTGTCGGCGTTGACGGTGCCGCCTGGGATCACCAGGGCGTCGAAGTCGCTGCTCACCACCGCCGACAATTGCACGTCGGACTCCACGGTTTTGTCCTTCTCGGTGTCGCCAACAAAGGTCTGGGTAGTGCCGCCCTTGCTGGACGCGTGAGTCACCGTGGCGCCATAACCGCGCAGCGCTTGCAGGGGGTTGAGCAGCTCATCGCGCTCAATACCGGTGTTAGAGGTGATGATGAGGATGTGCTTGCCGTTGAGTTGCGAACTCATGGTCGAGTGTCTCCTGGGTCAGGGATGATTAGTGGGCGTGTTTGGCTTGCAGCTCGGTATTTGTTTCATCAGCAGAGTAGTTATGTGGATCTCCTTGAAATCCACCGTGGCGTGATGCCGTACCTGACTGTTGAGCGGGGCCCTCGGCAAAAGGTTTAAATTAATGCGCGTTTTTTTCTCCGGTGGTGCAGCGCGGCAAATTCCTTGAACTATCGAAATTCGGTGGGCTCTGCTGAATATGGGCCCGCTATTTTTTGCGGGCCTTCAACTGCTTGGAGAAAGACTGTGACTGCCGATAAAACCCCAGCCCCCATCAGCTCCGAAGACGCCCAGAAAGGCACTGAAAAACCCGCCAAGGGCCAGACCCTGGAACGTCCGAACCCGAAGACTGAAACCGTTGACAAGGTGCTGACGCCCACCTCGATCAAGGACATCGAACGCCAGACCGACGCCATCAACGAGCAGGCCGCCAAAGCTGAGCGCAAGCTGGGCCTCTGAGCATGGCCAGGTCGATTACTTGAGTGTGGAGCAGCAGGGCCGCGACATCGCGCGCAAGTTGCAGCACTGCACCGCCAGGGAACTGGTTTCAATGCTTGGGCGCGCGCATGTGGGAGCTGTCGAGCTTTAGCGAGGCTGCGATGCAGGCGCTACGGTCTTGCAGGTAGAACGCGGTGATCCCATCGCCGCCTCGCTAACGCTCGACAGCTTCCACATTCAACCTGCTTTGCTTGGACGTTCGTTTTTCACCTACTCGACCTCAACCCGCAGCACTTCCAAACCTAACTGCTCATACGCCTCGACACCCTGCACATGCCACTCGGTGATCAGCGTATGGATGCGGTTGCACGGCCCCACCACAAATGGTTCTACGGCGCCAAGCTTGTCTGCCATGGTCACGGCCACCACGTGCGATGCACTGTCGAGCAGCGCTTGCTTGACCGCCACTTCATCGAAATGCAGCGAGCTGATGCCCACCTGCGGGTGCAGCGCGCACACGCCGGTAAACAGCAGGTCGGCCTTGATGCTCTGGATCAGGCGCACGGTTTCGTGGCCGCTGGTGGACAAGGTGGCGGGGTTGAGTTGGCCGCCGGTCAAAATCACTTTCACGTCGGGATGGTCGGCCAGGGCAATGGCAATCATCGGCGACGGCGTGACCACGGTCAGGCGGATCGAGCGCGGCAAGGATTGGGCAATCTGCAGCGTAGTGGAGCCGGAATCGAACAGTACGATCTGGCCATCTTCAACGCGATCCGCCGCCAGTTGCGCGAGGTGGCGCTTGACCTCATTGGTCTCGCCGACGCGGGTGAAGAAGTCTTTGCCGGTGTCTTTGGGCCGGGGCAGGGCGCCGCCGTGCACGCGTTGCAACAGGCCGGCGGCGGCGAGTTCACCGAGGTCGCGGCGGATGGTGTCCTGGGACACCGCAAAGTGTTCCACCAATTCTGAGGCGGTGACTTTGCCGTCGCGCTCCAGCAGCAACAGGATTTTCTGTTTGCGCAACGAAGGTAGGTCGATGGCTTGATGAGTGCTGTGCATGTTTGTGCATCTTTCTGCGGTTTTATGCGAGATTAAGCTTGCCTCGATATAAACGCAATGACTGGTTGCGCCGCCGATGGGCGGTTACTCTCTGGGCTCAGTTCAGGGAGAGGTGACCTAGATGCCGTTGATCACAACCATCGAAGACTTACGCAAGCTGGCGCAAAAACGTGTCCCACGGATGTTCTACGACTACGCCGATTCCGGCTCCTGGACTGAAAGCACCTACCGGGCGAATGAAAGCGATTTTGCCCGCATCCAATTCCGCCAGCGCGTGGCGCGCAATATCGATCAGCGTTCGATCCGCGCCAGCATGATTGGCCAGGACATGGCCATGCCCGTGGCACTGGCACCGACGGGGCTTGCGGGCATGCAGCATGCCGATGGCGAGATCCTCACCGCCCGCGCCGCCGCCGCGTTCGGCCTGCGTTACACCTTGTCGACCATGAGCATCTGCTCCCTGGAAGATATCGCCGAACACGTCGGCCAGCCGTTCTGGTTCCAGCTGTATGTGATGCGCGACCGTGCGTTTATCGAGCAGTTGATCGAGCGCGCCAAGGCCGCCGGGGTTGATGCGCTGGTGCTGACCCTCGATTTGCAGATCCTCGGGCAACGCCACAAGGACTTGATCAACGGCCTGTCGGCGCCGCCGAAACTGACCCTGCCGAATATCCTCAACATGGCCACCAAGCCGCGCTGGGTAATGGGCATGCTCGGCACTAAGCGCCGGGGTTTCGGCAATATCGTTGGGCATGTAAAAGGTGTGGCGGACATGAGTTCGCTGTCGTCGTGGACTGCGCAGCAGTTCGACCCGCGTCTGAGCTGGGACGATGTGGAGTGGATCAAGAAATGCTGGGGCGGCAAGCTGATCATCAAGGGCATCCTTGATGTGGAAGATGCGCGCCTGGCGGCCAACTCCGGTGCAGACGCGCTGGTGGTGAGCAACCACGGCGGCCGCCAGTTGGATGGCGCACCGTCGAGCATCAGCCAACTGCCGGCGATTGTTGAGGCGGTAGGCACGCAAATTGAAGTGTGGCTCGACGGCGGCATTCGCTCCGGCCAGGACGTGCTCAAGGCGATGGCGTTGGGCGCCAAAGGCACCATGATCGGCCGCCCGCACTTGTATGGTTTAGGCGCCATGGGCGAAGCGGGCGTGACCAAGGCCCTTGACATCATCGCCCGGGAGTTGGATGTGTCGATGGCGCTGTGTGGCTATAACGATATACGCGATGTGAGTCGCGAGATTTTGCTGCCTGGAACGTTTCCCACAGGCGTTTGCTGAGCAAAAAAATCGTAAAAAAGTAAAAAGAGTTGTCCACGAAAACCGTGGGTATCTCTGTGGATAACTTTGCGAAGGCCCGGCAGGGTTGGCGATTTAGCCCTCGGTCAATATTTGATCAACTTTCCACGCGGGCCAGTATGGGCAGGGTTTGCGCTTGACAGCCAAGTGCGAACCCAGTGCCGAAAAGTATGTTTATGAGTCGCTATCACGGCCTGTGGAGTGCGTGACCACCTGCGCCGGTGCTTTTGCGCGCATGAGGTTTTCCAGCGCCTGGCCATAACTGCGTCCTGCCAGGCTCATGCTGTTGTTGTGTGTGGCGCCCGGCACCAGCAACAGCCGCTTGGGCTCCTGGGCGGCATCAAACAATTGCTGGCTGAAACGCGGTGGCACGTACTGGTCGGCCAGGCCGTGGACCACCAGCAGCGGCATGTGCACGTTGGCCATTTTGTCGATGGAGTCAAACTTCTGCGACAGCAGCCAGCGCACCGGCAACGAGGTATTGGCGACGGCGGCGGCCGCGTCCCCCAGCGAGGTGAAGGTGGATTCGATCACCAGCCCGCGCACGGGCAGCGGTGTCTGCTTACTCAATTCGGCCGCCAGGTCGATGGCCACCGCGCCACCCAGGGAGTGCCCGTAGATCAGGCGTTTGGCTGGGTCGGGTTGCAGCACTTGGAAGCGTTCCCAGGCGATGCGGGCGTCTTCATACACACTGGTTTCCGACGGCAAATCGCCGTGGCTTTGGCCGAAACCACGGTAGTCGATGGCCAGCACCGAGAAGCCCAGCGCGTGCAGTTGCTCGATGCGAAACAGCTGCCCGGTGAGGTTCCAGCGCACGCCGTGCAGGTAGAGAATGGCCGGCGCGTCCTTGTTGTCGGCCGGGTACCACCAGCCGTGAAGGTTTTGCCCCGGTTTGAAACTGGCGGGCTTGATATCGAATTCCTGCACCGCCTTAGGCAAGCCGGTGTACCAGCCGGCCGTGCCCGGCTCGATACGGAACACCAGCTCGCGCTCTTTGTGTTGCAGCACGGCGCAGCCCACCGGCAAACCGATGATCAGGATGGCCATGCACAGCAGGGGAAACCAGCGCAGGCCCAGGCGAGCGATAAAACGAGATGACATGAAGGTACCCATATAAAGGCGAAGCACGGGTTTTACCAGATGGCTTATGCAGGCAGGAATTAATTCGACAGCCGCGCATGGGGTTTGCTTGCAAAGTGTTACAGCGCGGCGGCCACCTGCACTCGATTGCGCCCTCGTGCCTTGGCCAGGTACAGCGCCTGGTCGGCCTGCGAGAGCAATTGAGAGAGGTCGCCGCCCGCCTGGGAGGTGACGATGCCAATGCTCACGCCCAAGTAGCCGGGGGCCAACAGGTCCAACTGCGCGAACGTCTGGCGAATGCGCTCGGCCACTTCAAACGCGCCGGCGGCATCGCTGTCGGCGAGCAGGCAGGCGAACTCTTCGCCACCGATGCGTGCGAACACGTCGGTGGACCGCAATGTCGCTTCAGCCACCCGGCTGAACGCGATCAAGGCCTGGTCGCCCATGGGGTGGCCGAAGTTGTCATTCAGGCGCTTGAAGTGGTCCAGGTCGCACAGCAGCAGGGCCGCGCCCTGGTTACGTCGAGCGCTGTCGGCCAACAGTTGCTCACCTTTGAGCATAAAGGCGCGGCGGTTGCCGATGCCGGTCAACGCATCACTGAAGGCGGCGGCTTTGAAGCGCAGTTCGGAGCGCTCCTTGACCATCGCCAGGGTGACGTAGGCAATGCCGATGGCGTACAGCATGGATTCAAACAGCATGAACGAGAAAAACGGCACGCCTTCGCTGCCCGAGGCCTGCGCGCTCTTGATCGGCAGGCCGGGGTCGGTAAAGGCACGAATGCCATAGAAACCGGTGTGCCACAGGGTCAGCACCAGGGCGGGGGCGTAGGCGACTTCCAGGCTGGCGCGCCGGCGCCATAGTTCCAGCGCCGACAACACGCCATACCCGGCCGCCAACAGCGAATACAGCGTGACCCGCGCCGACAGCGAGGCGTAGAACGGCGGCACCAGGCACATCAACAACCACAGCCCGGCACCGGCAAAGATCCCCGGCACATTGGGTTTGCGCTGCACAAAAGCGCGCATGGCGGTCCAGTTCATGGCGGCGCTGAGCAGCAGCACCACGTTGCCGATGATCAGCGCGACAAAGTCCATGCCCATACCGCGTACCACAATCAGCCCGGTGCCCAGGGAGGCGAGCAACAGCATGATGCCCAGATAGCCTAGGGTCGGTTCGCGGCCACGGCTCCAGGCATGCGCCGTCAGTAGGCCCATCAGGCAGAACACGAACACGGCCACTATCAATAGCGTCGGGATGTGCAGCATCATTTCCTTGAACCCGCAGGGAGATCCTTCTTGGGGCGCGATTGTAGCCGCAAGTGATGCGCTTGACGCTGGTATTGACGGCGCGAGATGCTCCTGCACATTTGCGCAGAGGCCTGAGCATGGACAACAGCCCCATTCGAATCACCGCTGAGGAAACCCTCTCGGACAGTTGGTACCTTCTGAAAAAGTACAGCTTCGACTTGCGCAGGCAGGACGGCAGTTGGCAAGCCCAGACGCGCGAGGTGTATGACCGGGGCAACGGTGCGACCATCCTGTTGTACAACCGTGCGCAGCGCACGGTGCTGCTGATTCGCCAGTTTCGTATGCCCACGTTCGTCAACGATTACCCGGGTTACTTGATCGAAGCCGCTGCCGGTTTGTTGGACAATGCCAGCCCTGAGGAACGTATTCGCCTGGAAGCTGAGGAAGAGACCGGGTACCGCGTTGGTCATGTGGAGAAAATCTATGCGGCGTTCATGAGCCCGGGGTCGGTGACTGAGCGGATTCACTTCTTTATCGGTGAGTATCAAGCAGCGGATCGGGTCGGTACGGGGGGTGGCTTGGAGGAAGAGGGCGAGGATATCGAAGTGCTGGAGCTGGGCTTTGAGCAGGCGTTGGCGATGGTGCAGAGCGGTGAGATTGTGGATGGTAAGACCATCATGCTGTTGCAGCACCTGGAGTTGCGTATGTTGAAAGAGGGGTGGTGAGGGGGGCACTTTTGGCAAACGCCCGGAATGCCGGCCCAGCTAAAAGTAACCAAAAGGTCTTTGCCCCACCACTCGGTGCCTCGCCTGTGTTCGGCCATCGTGGTTAACGGGGGCCTGTCAGATCAAAAGCAGTGAGTGGTTGAAGCAAAAGCACGGCAGAAGCAGAACACCACCACATCCACCTGATGTACTGAGATCTAAATGTGGGAGCTGGCTTGCCGGATCGCCGCACCTGATGCCATCGCAGGCAAGCCAGCTCCCACATTTGATTGAGTTCAGTTTCAGAGATCAGGTCGGCTGTCAGGCCGCCTTGGCTTCGCTTTTGATCTAACCACTCAGGTCGGCTACTAGGCCGCCGTGCTCTTGCTTTTGATCTTGATCTGTTTTTGATCTTGATCTTGGGCGCCCCGTTAAACCACGCTGCCCACGGTCCAAAGCCTGCGTGAGGGCACACCGAAGCGTGAGCGAGGTGCCGAGTGGTGGGGCAAGAGCGTTTTGCTTACTTTTGCGCTGTTCAAAAGTGAGCCGCCGTAAGGGCGGAACCCATATCCGCCATCACCCAAATAACGGATATGCCCTCAACCCCCCCCCAAAAAAAAACCCGCTTTACTTGAGCGCCGCCAACTGCTTCCAATCAATCGCAAACCGCGCCAGGTACTTGCGTAACCGATCCGCGTCATTCGGTTGTACCTTGGCCTGGCGCGACACGCCGAACAATCGCCGGCCAGCATCCGACAGGCTGTCTGCCTGCAAGCACACCTCAATCACCGCCTTCAGTTGCAGCTGGTCAAACAGATCCAGATCCGCAGGCAGCAAGGCTTGCCACTCAGCCTGCGGCGCAGATAAGCCCCAGGCGTAGCGCAAACGTTGGATTTCTTCTTCAGCCTGGGCCTCATCAATACGCCCGCTGTCCGCCAGCGTTGCCATACGCGTGATCGAAGCAGACAACTCACGAAAGTTGCCCAGCCACGCCGCTTCGCTGGAGCAGGCGAACGCCAGGTAACGACGCCGCGCCTCCAGATTGAAGCGCACGTGGCGGCCTTGCTCGCGGGCATGCCGTTCCAGTTCGAAATCGATATTGGGCTCGATGTCTTCACGCCGGCCCGCAAGGCCGGGCAGGTCAAAGGTCCACAAGTTGATACGCGCATACAGGTCTTCGCGAAACAGCCCCTGGGCCACGCGCCCGCGCAGGTCACGGTGGGTGCCGGCGATGATCAGGAAGTCGCTGGCCACTTCCTGGTCGGCGCCCAGTGGGTAGAAGCGTTTTTCTTCGACGGCCTTGAGCAGCATCGCCTGCTCATCCAGCCCCAGTTCGCCGATTTCATCGAGAAACAGCATGCCGCCATCCGCCGCGCGCAGCAGGCCGTCACGGGCATTTTGCGCGCCGGTGAAGGCGCCTTTGATGTGGCCGAACAGCGCCGACATCGCACCATCGCCGCGCAGGGTGGCGCAGTTCACTTCCACAAAACGCCCCTGGATTTGGTGGCGGCTGCGCTTGAGTTCGTAGATGCGCCGGGCGAGGAATGACTTGCCGGCACCGGTGGGGCCGATCAGCAGCATCGGCGCCTTGGAGCGCACGGCCACGCGCTCGATTTGCTCGATGGAGCCGTTGAAAGCGCTATTGCGTGTGGCAATCCCCGACTTGAGAAACGCCAGGCCTTCTAAACGTTTTTCGGCAAAGCGCGAGGCGATGCGGTCGTAGCGCGACAGGTCGAGGTCGATCAGCGTGTGGGTGCCAGTGGCGGGCGCGCTGTCGTCACTGCGGCGTGCCGGTGCGGTCTGGATCAGGCGTGCCGGCAGGTTGCGCGCCTCGGTCAGCAGGAACCAGCAAATCTGCGCCACGTGGGTGCCGGTGGTGATGTGGACGAGGTAGTCCTCGTGTTCGGTATTGAAGGCATAGTCTGTGGTGAAATCGTGCAGCGCGGCGTAGACCTCTTCGAAGTCCCAGGGGTTTTGCAGTGGCATCGCGTGCAGGCGCACCTCGGTGTGCGGTGAGATCTGCAGGATGTCGGCGCGCACCCGTTCGGCGAGGCTCACGTCGCGCGCGTCGACGTCGTGGATCAGCTCCAGGCGATCAATCAGCACATCGGCTTGCTGGCACAGGCCGACACTGGGGCGCCAGTAGTTCCAGCGGTTGGCGCCCTTGCCGACGCGATCCAGCTTGGACCCGATAAACCCGATGGCGACGGTGCGTTTGCGCTTCATGACTAGACCAAAAGATAAGTGACGATAAGCTAGGATATAAATTAGCCATTGAACTTGTCATCGCTTTTCATTATTTAAATCTGAGTGTTTGTAAATAACTATATAAAACAATGAGATAAGAATTTTAATTGAGTTGGTGAAAAAGCTGGCACGCCCGCTGCTATAGCTCAATCAACGCCGCAGTGACGGCTTTCAAAAAAAGAATCGAGATCATGCAAGAGAAGACCTACCAACTGCTGGAAGTGGCCAACGGCAAGCCGATCAAACTGTGGACCCAGGGCGTGCCCGTGGAACCTGAAGCCCGCCAGCAACTGATGAACACCGCCAAGATGCCGTTTATCTTCAAGCACCTCGCGGTGATGCCGGATGTGCACCTGGGCAAGGGTTCGACCATCGGCAGTGTGATCCCGACGGTGGGCGCAATTATCCCGGCGGCGGTGGGCGTGGACATCGGCTGCGGCATGATCGCGGCGCGCACCACGCTGACCGCCAGCGACTTGCCGGACAATCTCCACGGGCTGCGCTGCGCCATCGAAGCCGCCGTGCCCCATGGCCGCACCCGCAGCCGTAAAGGTCGCGACAAAGGGGCGTGGGAAGACGTGCCGGCCCAGGCCGATCAGGTATGGGCGGCGCTGCACCCGCGCTTCAAGGCGATCACCGACAAGTACCCACAGTTGGAGCGCAGCAACAACCGCCAGCATTTGGGCACGCTCGGCACGGGTAACCACTTTGTCGAGGTGTGCCTGGATGAAGCCAACCGGGTCTGGTTCATGTTGCACAGCGGCTCGCGTGGCGTGGGTAACGCCATCGGCAACCTGTTTATCCAGCTGGCCCAGGCGGACATGCGCCAGCACCTGGCCAACTTGCCGGACCGCGACCTGGCCTATTTCGAAGAAGGCAGCCAGCACTTCGATGACTACGTACAAGCCGTGGGCTGGGCCCAGGACTTTGCCCGGCAGAACCGCGAGTTGATGATGCGCGCGGTGGTCCAGGCCACACGCCAGGTGATCAGCAAGCCGTTTGAGGTGGCGTTGGAAGCGGTGAACTGCCATCACAACTACGTGCAAAAAGAGCGGCACTTTGGTGAGGATGTGCTGGTGACGCGCAAGGGCGCGGTGTCGGCGAAGAAGGGCGAGCTGGGGATTATTCCGGGCTCCATGGGCGCGAAAAGTTTCATCGTGCGCGGCCTGGGCAACGAAGAGTCGTTTTGCTCGTGCAGCCACGGCGCCGGCCGCACCATGAGCCGCACCAAGGCAAAAAACACCTTCACGGTGGCCGACCAGATCCGTGCGACGGCCCACGTGGAATGCCGCAAGGATGCCGATGTGATCGATGAAATTCCGATGGCCTACAAGGACATCGACGCCGTCATGCACGCCCAGCGCGAGCTGGTGGAAGTGCTGCACACCTTGCGTCAGGTGGTGTGCGTAAAAGGTTAACAGGGGAAAAACCATGGAAAAGGAAGAACGCCACCCATTGAGCGACGCCATGCGTGCGCGGGTGCTGGATGAGTTGGAACGCATAGAGCGCGAGCGCAACGTGACCGTGTTGTATGCCTGTGAGTCGGGCAGTCGCGCCTGGGGTTTTGCCTCTACCGACAGCGACTACGACGTGCGCTTTGTCTACGTGGAAAAGCCCGACTGGTTTATGCAGGTGGATACGCCACGGGACGTGATCGAAGGCCCGCTGGATGATGAGTTGGATGTCAGCGGTTGGGAGCTGCGCAAGACCCTTGGCCTGTTGCGCAAGTCCAACCCTACATTGCTGGAGTGGCTGGATTCGCCGCTGGTGTATCGCCAGGAAACGCAGGCGACAGAGCAACTGCGGGCCTTGGCCGAGGCGTTCTACAGCCCGCCAGCGGCGCGTAATCACTATTTGTCGATGGCCAAGAAGAATTTTCGCGGTTACCTGCAAGGCGACGAGGTGCGGTTCAAGAAGTACTTCTACGTGCTTCGGCCATTGCTGGCGGTGCGCTGGATCGACCTGGGCCTGGGGCGGCCGCCGATGACCTTCGCCGACCTGCTTGGCACGGTGGATGATCCGCAACTGCTCGACGAAGTGGCAACGCTGCTCGCCCTCAAGCGCAATGCCGGGGAAGCCGCTTATGGCCCACGGCGCCCAGCGCTGCATGAATTTATCCTGCGCGAACTGGAACGCAGCGTGCCGGTATTGCCACGCACGCAAGAAGACTCACAACGGCTGGACCAGTACCTGCGGGACACCGTCAAACGCTACGCATAAGGATGAACATGAAACAGGACGTGATTGAACTCGACGGCGCCATCGGCGGTGGCCAGGTGTTGCGCAGTGGCTTGAGCCTGTCGATGTTGACTGGGCTGACGTTGCGCATCAAAAATATCCGCGCCAAACGCAGCCGGCCCGGCTTGATGCGCCAACACCTGACGGCTGTGCTGGCCGCCGCGCAAGTCTGTGGCGCCAAGGTTCAAGGCGCTGAACTGGGGTCGCAGACCCTGCTGTTCGAGCCCGGGCCGATTCAAGGCGGCGAGTACCGCTTTGCCATTGGCACGGCCGGTAGCTGCACCCTGGTGTTGCAGACGTTGTTACCGGCGCTGTTGCGCGCACCGAACGCCAGCTGCGTGACGATCAGCGGCGGCACCCATAACCCGCTGGCGCCGCCGGTGGACTTTTTGCAGCGGGCCTGGCTGCCACTGTTGCAGCGCATGGGCGCGCGTGTTGAATTGACCCTCAACCGCCATGGTTTCGTCCCGGCTGGCGGCGGTGAGATTGAGGCGTTTATCCAGCCATCGCAACTGCTGCCGTTGCAGCTGATGCAGCGCGGCAAGCTGCTGGAGGCCCGCGCCACCACGCTGAATGCCGGGCTGCCCGCTCAGGTGAGCGAGCGTGAGTTCAAGCGCGTTCGCCAACGCCTGGGCTTCGGCGAAGCCCAGCTATTTCCAATAGAGATCGACCCGCAACAGGGGCCGGGCAATGTGCTGATGCTGGAATACGTCCACGCGCACGTCACCGAGGTGTTCAGCGCATTTGGCATGGCCGCTGTGCGTGCCGAAACCGTGGCTGACGAGGCCATTGACCAGGCGATGGAATGGCAGGGCACCGACACAGCGGTGGGTGAACACCTGGCGGATCAGTTGCTGCTGCCGATGGCGTTGGCGGGCGGCGGCCGCTTCACCACGCCGCACATGAGCGAGCATTTGCACAGCAACATGACGGTGATCCAGCGCTTCTTGCCGGTGGTGATTGAGAGCCATGTGCGCGAAGAGGGCGGGTTGCTGGTCGAGTGCCGGGCGCGTTAGAGATGCTCCGACGTCACGTTCTGCGGAGGGATAGGCACCCGGTGCCGCAGAGGATCAAGCGCCTCGGCGCTCTGCAATTGCACCTGCGCCGTCGCCGTCTGGCGCGGGTGCCAATCTGTCACCACAGGCCGGCGGTATTAGCTCAATGCGGCTTAACTCAACAGCCCGGTGCTGACCGCCACGATCAGGAAGATCCCCAACAGCGCGCGGTAGATCACGAACGGCCAGGTGGAAAACCGTTCCAGGAACTTCATCAGGCCCCAGATCGCGAAGAACGCCGAGATGCTGGCGACCACCAGGCCAAAGATCAAGTGCGACCAGGCGTGGGCGGGCAGGTCGGCGTGCAGCAGCACCCACAATTCTTTCAAGCCGGCGAGGGCGATGGCGGGCAGGCCCAGCAGGAAGGAAAAGCGCGCGGCTTCTTCCCGCTTGAAGTTGAGGAACAGCGCGGCGGTCAGGGTGGAACCGGAACGCGACACGCCGGGAATCAGCGCGCCAATCTGTGCAATGCCGACGATCAGTGCGTCGCGCAGGCGCATCTGGCTCATCTCGCGGGTGTGGCGTGCACGCAGCTCGGCGACTGCGAGTAGCACCGCCATCACCACGCAGGCAATCCCGATCACCATCAGGCCGCGCAACGGCGAGTTGCAGGTATTCAAGGTCGAAGACAGCGCCAGGCCGGCAATCCCAATCGGGATGGTTGCCAACACAATCGCCACGGCCAGCTTGAACCAGCGGTCGTTGTAGTCGCCCCGGCGCACTGCGCCAATGCTACCGGTGGTGACCTGGCGCACATCGCGCCAAAAATAGCTGACCACCGCCGCCAGCGCCGCCAACTGCATGGCTGCCGAAAACGCCGAGCCCGGGTCTTGCCAGCCGAGCAGGGCGGGTACCACGCGCATGTGCGCGGTGGACGACACCGGCAACAGCTCGGTTATGCCCTGGATCACGCCCAGGATGAAGATCTGCAGGTAGTCCAGGGAGGCAAAGCCCACATCCAGGCCGGCGGAACAGACATTGGTCAAAGTACATGTCCTTGCAAAAGGGGCTTGAGAAAACAGCGGGTTGGACAAAGTTTATTCTAAATGTTTCAAGAATTTGGTCCGCCCCAGACAAATCCGCAATCGGTTCAGCAAATAGAAAGGTTATGCAATGTATTGGCCTGCGCTACTCTTTTGTGAACAATGGCGGCCTGCATTTTTGACCGAGAGCCCCATGCCTGAAACCACCGTCGAATTGATCCAGACCGGCCCCGATGCGTCTGAGCTGATCCGTAATCTTTACCAGTACTACGCCTACGAATCCTCGGATTGGGAGCAGGAAGATGTCGAGGCGGACGGCCGTTTCTACATCCACGACGAGCACCTGACCCGCTACTGGCAAGACCCGCAATGGAGCGCCAACCTGCTGCTGGTGGATGGTTATATCGCCGGCTTCCTGCTGATTGAAGGCAGCGAGTTACCGGGTATCAATGCGCTGGAACTGGCCGACCTGTTCATTCTCAAACGCTACCGCCGCAAAGGCATCGGCCGTGCCATCGCCACTCAGGTATTGAGCAGTGGCGAGGCCAATTGGCTGGTGCGCTTTTACGATCAGGACGAAGTGTCCCAGGTATTCTGGCGCGCAGTATTGGACGACCTGCCGCGCCCGGCGCAGATGATTGAACTGGAGGATGATCCGCAATTGGTGAGTTACCTGATTACGCGTGCGGCGCTGCATTAAACGCGATGTTGAACTTAACCGGGCGAGGCGGCTCCTAGGCTCATCGGCCGCTTCGGCCCTGAATTTCACAAGGATGCGAAATGAGCACGTTCTCTTCGTTCAAGTTTGTCGTGTGCGCGGGGCTGATGCTGACGCTCGGCGGTTGCCTGACGATGTCAGGTCGTTACAAGGTGACGGGCGTGGACGCCAATGGCGTGCCTGGCAGGGTGGTGATCCTGACCAAAGGCAGCGGAATCTATTCCGCGCGCAATTCGTACTGCATGGCCAACCCCAAAGGCACGGTGACCATCCGTGACATGGACACGGATGAAGAACTCACGAGCGAAAGCCCTTATCACTGTCGCTAGGTCTTAACCAGAGGGCCTACGGGCGCGCGTTGGTTTCATCTCCTAAAGAGGCTTCGGCCTCTTTTTTGTTGCCTTGAAAAACCATTAGTGACGGCGGTATTAGTTTTTTAGTGTTTTTATATGCATAAAAAAACATTTACAAGCTTCGTTCATGCTGTGAATATGTCCCGGCGAATTTAAAAAAACAAAAACATCCGCGGCACTGACCCCATTCAGGCCATAACAACAACGACCTCATACAGGCTTGAAGCCGGCTCCTGCCCCAGGCCGGTTTTCTCAGCGAAGGAGAACATCTCCCGTGAATCGCTTACTCAATGGCACGCTGTGCGCCACCCTCGCACTGGGCGCCGGCCTCGCGCAGGCCCAAACCACCTTACGCGTTGGCTTGAATGCCGACATCCGCAGCACCGAGCCGGGCGTCAACCGTGACGAAAATACCGACACCGTGATGCTGCACATCGTCGAAGGCCTGGTGGCCCACCGCGAGGATGCTTCCGTCGGCCCGTTGCTGGCCCGCGAGGTGCAGCGCTCCGATGACGGTATGACCTACACCTTCACATTGCGCGAAGGCGTGCACTTCCAGAACGGCGCGACCTTGACCGCAGGCGATGTGAAATGGACCTGGGATCGCTACCTCAACCCCAAGACCCAATGGCGCTGCCTGGCCGAATTCGATGGGCGTGGCGGGGCGAAAATCACCGCCATCGACACGCCGGACCCGCTCACTGTGGTGTTCCACCTGGACCAGCCCAGCGGGCTGTTCCTCGCCTCGATGGCGCGCCCCGATTGCGGGGGCAGCGGCATCCTGCACCCCGATTCGCTGGCCGCCGATGGTAGCTGGAAAGCCCCTGTCGGCACTGGCCCGTTCAGCCTTACCGAATGGAAGCCTGGGCAATACGTGGCACTGTCGCGCTTCAACGATTACAGCCCACGTGATGAAGCCGGGCCGGATGGCTTCACCGGTAAGAAGCAGGCGCTGGTCGACGGGGTGCGCTTTATGGTGATTCCCGACCCGTCGTCGGCCAAGGCGGCGTTGATGTCCAACAATATCGACCTGCTGCCCAACGTCAGCGCCAGCGATGCCCAGGAGCTGAAAGCCACGCCGGGCGTGCAGATTTCGTTCAGCCCGATCATGGCCATCTGTGGGTTGCTGTTTCAGACCAACGACCCGTTGCTCAAGGACGTGCGTATTCGCCAGGCCATTGCCCACTCCCTGGATTACGGGCAGATGGTCAACGCGCTGACCAATGGCACCTCCGAGCCGAATAATTCGGCCATCGCGCAAACCAGCCCCTTCTACAGCGCCACCGCCAAGCACGGCTATAGCTATGACCCGCAGCAAGCCCAGCGCCTGTTGAAAGAGGCCGGTTACCACGGCCAGCCGATCAAGATGATCGTCAACAAACGCTACTCGCAGATGTTCGACATGGGCCTGCTCAGCCAGGCGATGGCGGTGACTAGCGGCTTGAATATCCAGATGGAAACCCTGGAGTGGGGCACGCAGCTGGAGCGCTACCAGAGCGGCAATTACCAGATGATGGCGTTCTCTTATTCCTCGCGCCTGGACCCGGCCACCAGCTTTGATTCGCTGATGGGCGACAAGAGCAAGGAGCCGCGCAAGGTCTGGGACAACCCCCAGGCCCAGGCGGTATTGCGTGACGCGGTGCGCGAGAGCGACACGGCCAAGCGTCAGGCGCTGTTCGACCAACTGCACACGATGATGATCCACGACACCCCCATGGTGATCATCTACAACGGCACGGTCGCCGCAGCGCTGCGTGACAGCGTGCAGGGCTTCCATTCTTGGCCGGTGTCGTCGCCACGGTTGTGGGGCGTCAGCCTCGCAGCGCACTAACGAGGCCTGAGCATGTTGCGTTTTATTCTGCAAAAACTCGGCATGGCGATTCCCACGCTGCTGCTGATTTCGGTGATGGTGTTTGCGCTGATTCGCTTGATCCCGGGCGACCCGGCGCTGCTGATGCTCGGCGATATGGCCGACCCGCAAAGCCTCGCCGATATGCGCCATACCCTGGGCCTGGATCACTCGCTGGTCACCCAGTTCCTGATCTGGTTCAAGGCGGTGTTGAGCTTCGACCTGGGGTTTTCGATCAGCACCAAGCAGGCGGTTTTGCCGCTGATTCTCGACCGTTTCAGCGTTAGTGCGACCATCGTGTTGGTGGCGGTGTTGTTCGCCACGCTGATCGCGGTGCCGATTGGCTTGATCGCCGCGTGGAAACAAAACAGCGCGCTCGACCTCGGCCTGGTGTCCGTCGCCACGTTGCTGCTGTCGATTCCCAGTTTCTGGCTCGGCCTGTTGTTGCTGCATGCGTTCGGCATCCAGCTGGGCTGGTTGCCGGTGGTGGGCTACGTGAGTTTTGCCCAGGCGCCATGGCAAGCGATCAGCTACATGGTGCTGCCGGTGGTGACCCTGACGTTGGTCGAAGTCGGCGCGATTACCCGCATGGCGCGGGCCAGCACCATCGAAGTGCTGCGCCTGGAATACATCGCCCACGCCCGGGCCAAAGGTTTGTCGGAGCGTGCGGTGTTGTGGAAACACGCCTTGCCAAACGCCTTCGCCCCGACCTGGACATTGGTGGGGTTGATCCTCGGTAACCTGCTGGGCGGCATCGCCGTGCTGGAAACCGTGTTCACCTTGCCCGGTATCGGCCGCTTGATGGTGGATGCGATTTTCGCCCGTGATTACCCGGTGCTGCAGGGCTGCCTGCTGCTGATCACCTTTGTCTACGTGCTGGTCAACCTGTGCGTGGATCTGCTCTATCCGCTGTTCGATCCAAGGGTGAAGTTATGAGTTCAACTATTGCCGTGCCCGTAGCTGCCAAGCGCCGGCGCGTGTGGGCGCCGGCCAACGCCTTGATCGGTGGCGGGCTGCTGGTGGCGTTGATTGCCCTGGCGTTGATGGGGTTGGTGTGGTCGCCGTTCGACCCGCTGAAGATCGACCTGATGTCGCGCTTCCAGGCGCCCTCAGCCAGCCACTGGCTGGGCACCGACGAATTCGGCCGCGATGTGTTCAGCCGTCTGTTGATCGGTGCGCGCACCAGCCTGTGGGTGAGTTTGCTCACGGTGAGCGTCGCCGTGCTGGCGGGCACCTTGATCGGCATGCTCGCCGGTTACCTGCGCGGTTGGACCGACCGCGTGCTGATGATGTTCAACGATGCGCTGCTGGCGTTTCCCGGCATCCTCATGGCGCTGGGCATCATGGCAATCATCGGCGCCAGCAAGTACGGCATCGTCTTGGCCTTGGGCATCGCCTACACGCCGTCGGTGGTGCGCGTGGTGCGCGGCACCGTGTTGTCCCTGCGTGAGCTTGAGTACATCGAGGCCTCGCGGGTGATCGGCAACTCGGAGCTGTACACCATGCTGCGGCACATCGCCCCCAATTGCCTGGCGCCGTTGTGCGTGCTGGCCACCAGCATGTTCGGCTGGGCGCTGCTCTCGGAGAGCGCGCTGAGCTTCCTTGGTCTCGGCGTGCCGCCGCCGGCCGCCACCTGGGGCAACATGCTTGCCAGCAGCCGGCCGTACATTGCCTCGGCACCTTGGCTGGGGGTGTTTCCCGGGCTGTTTATCTGCCTGACGTTGTTGGCGATTAACCTGTTTGGCGACGCCCTGCGTGATCGTCTTGACCCCCGGATGAGGAAGTGAACATGCCTGCCACTCCTGTGTTGTTGAATGTGCAAAATCTCAAGATTCGCGTGGGCGAACACGGCCCGTTGGCGGTGGATGACCTGAGTTTCAGCATCGCGCCGGGTGAGATTGTGGCGCTGGTGGGTGAGTCCGGCAGCGGCAAGACCATGGCCGCCCGCGCCGCCATTGGTTTGCTGCCGTTGCCCATGCAAGTGTGTGGCGGGCGCCTGGACTTCCAGGGGC
Organism: Pseudomonas sp. D47; assembly: GCF_045447305.1. Taxonomy (NCBI): domain Bacteria; kingdom Pseudomonadati; phylum Pseudomonadota; class Gammaproteobacteria; order Pseudomonadales; family Pseudomonadaceae; genus Pseudomonas; species Pseudomonas sp. D47. Next base: position 17,910 of record NZ_JBJGXU010000036.1, read on the forward strand.
GCGACCTGGCCAGTGTCGGCACCGAGGAACTGCGCGCGATTCGCGGTGCGAGTATCGGCATGGTATTCCAGGAGCCGATGGTGTCACTCAACCCGGCTTTGAAAATCGGCCAACAGATGAGCGAAGCGCTCAGGCTGCACACCGATCTGGACGCTGCGCAGATCCGCGAACGTTGCCTGACCATGCTGCGCCGCATCGGCATCCAAGCGGCGGAGCGTTGCCTGGAGTCCTATCCGCACCAGTTCTCTGGCGGTATGCGCCAGCGCATCATGCTGGCTTCGGTGATGCTGCTGCGTCCGGCGCTGTTGATCGCCGACGAACCCACCACCGCGCTGGACTGCTTGGCGCAACTGGACGTGATCGAGCTGATGCTGGAGCTGACCCGCGAGCAGGGCACGGCGATCCTGTTTATCAGCCATGACCTGTCGCTGGTCGCCCGTTACGCGCACAAAGTGGTGGTGATGCGCCACGGCCAGGCGGTGGAGCAGGGCAGCATCGAAGACGTCCTGCTGGCGCCCAAGGCCGAGTACACCCGCCAACTGCTCGAAGCCTTGCCAAGGCGTGGCGTGTTAGCGGCGTTGCCGGCCAGCAACGGGCCGTTGGTGGAGGTTGACCACGTGTGCATCGAACACCCGGGGCCGGCTTCATTTTGGGGTAAGCGCCAGTTCAACCGTGTGGTGCATTCGGCCAGCTTGGTGATTGCCCCTGGTGAAACCCTGGCGCTGGTCGGTGGCAGCGGTTCGGGCAAGACCACGCTGGGCCGCTCGCTGGTAGGGCTGATCAAACCCTGCGCCGGCGCGATCCGCTTCAAGGGCGTGGACATCCTCAAGGCCGCCAACCGTACCCACCGGCTGCAATGCCAGATGATCTTCCAAGACCCGTATTCATCCCTGAACCCACGGATGAAAATCGGCGAAATCCTTGCCGAGCCGTTGCGTCACGAACCCGACCTGAATGCCGCCGAGCGCCGTGAGCGGGTCACCCAAACCTTGCAGGATATTGGCCTGGGTGAGCAGTTTGTTGAACGCTTTCCCCATCAGTTATCCGGCGGGCAGCGCCAGCGCGTGGCAATCGGCCGAGCCTTGGTGCGCCACCCGCAATTGGTGATTGCCGATGAACCGATTTCGGCGCTGGACATGACCATCCAGAAACAGATCCTCGAGCTGTTCGAGCGTTTGCAAGCGCAGTACGGCTTTGCCTGCCTGTTCATCTCCCATGACTTGGCGGCGGTGGAGCGCATCGCCCATCGGGTGGCAGTGATGCACCAGGGCCAGGTGGTGGAAGTGGGCGCGCGTGAGCAGATTTTCGATCACCCGCAGCACCCGTACACCCGCCAATTGCTTGCCGCCGCCAGCCCATTGGAGCAACTGCCGGACGGCGGCTACCGAATACGACCGGCTATTTAACCCCCTGATTTCAACCGGCGCGCAGGCCTTTCGAACCTGTGCGATGGGAAATGTCGTGCCCAAAAAAACAATAAGACCTACTCACCGATAACGACTGCCAGGAGCCAAGAACATGCATAACAATAACCTCAACCTGATCTTGAAGGGCGTCGGCCTTATGAGCGGGGGCCTGCTGTGCGCCCCGGTCCAGGCTGAATTCATCAAGGACAGCAAGGCAGACCTGGACCTGAAGAACTACTACTTCAACCGCGACTACCGCGAAGATGCGGGGCAATCCAAGCGTGAGGAATGGGCTCAGGGTTTTATCCTCAACCTCAAGTCGGGCTTTACCGAAGGCACTGTCGGGTTTGGTGTGGATGTGGTCGGGATGCTCGGCTTGAAACTCGACTCCAGCCCGGATCGCTCGGGCTCCGGTTTGTTGTCGCGGGATACCGACGCCACGCCGGGCAAACCGAGTTATTCCAAGCGCGCGCATGACGAGTACTCCAAGTACGGCGTGACCGGCAAAGTGCGCATTGCCCAGAGCGAATTACGCAGCGGCTACCTGCTGCCGGATTTGCCGACTTTGCAGCCCAACACCAGCCGGCTGTTCCCGCAGACCTTCCGCGGCACGCAAGCGACCTCCGCAGACATCGCGGGGCTGGCGTTGATTGGCGGCCAGATCGACCAGACCAAGCAGCGTGAGTCCACCGAATACGAAGACATGAGGCTGACCAGCCAGAGCGGGGCCTACAAGAGCACCGCCAAGAGTGATCGTTTTCGCTTTGCCGGCGGCGATTACAAGCTCACGCCGGGTATGACCCTCAGTTATCACTTTGCGCAGTTGGAGGATATCTACCAGCAGCACTTTGTCGGGGTGAAGAACAGCTTTGCGCTGGGTGGCGGCACGCTCAAGACGGATATCCGTTATTTCGATGCGGACAAGTCGGGTTCGGGGTTGGCGGGCAAGGTGGATAACCGTGCGCTGAGTACGCGGGCGATCTTCAGCTACAAGGGGCACAGCATTGGCGGGGGTTATCAGGCGCAGTATGGGGCGACGCCGTTTACCTATGTGGACGGGACCAATACGTATCTGTTTTCCGAGTACCAGTTGAGTAATTTTTCACAGACCAATGAGCGGGTCTGGCATGCGCGGTATGACTTTGACTTTACAGCGTTGGGGGTGCCGGGGCTGACGTTTTCTACGCGTTGGGCCAAAGGGGATCAGGCGCAGGTGAAGGGGTTTGTGGGGGAGGGGCGTGAGTGGGAGCGGGATATTGATTTGGGGTATGTGTTTCAGTCCGGGGCGCTGAAAGGGGTTTCGTTGCGGTGGCGCAATGGGTTCAGCAAGGCCAATTATCTGCGTGACATGAATGAAAACCGCGTGATCGTCGGTTATACCGTGGCGCTTTGGTGATGACCGTGTTCCGGGAGGAGTGTGCCGGGGTTAAATGTGGGAGCTGGCTTGCTCGCGAAAGCTATGTGTCAGGCGCTAGAGGTCTTGGGTCGGAGTACATATCCGTTGCTTCGGTTATGGCCGCTATGGGTTCCGCTCTTACAGCGGGTCACTGTTGGAAAGCCCGGAAGCCGGCCCAGCCAAAAGTAATCCAAAGGTCTTCGCCCTACCACTCGGCACCTCGCCTAGGCTCGGTGTGCCTCAGATCAACATCAAAAGCAGAGCACGGCGGCCTAGTAGCCGCCCTGAGTGGTGTAGATCAAAAACGCTTTGCTTTGCTGTGTTTTTGCTGTGGCTCTTACATCCTTTGCGCTGACGAAGTCAGCGATCTTTTGATCTGCGGTTTTGATCTTGATCTTGCCTGTGATCTTGATTTTAGGCGCCCCGTTAAACCACGCTGGCCTGCGTGCGGGCACACCGAGCCTAGGCGAGGTGCCGAGTGGTGGGGCAAGAGCCCTTTTGGTTACTTTTGGGGCTCCTTTCCAAAAGTGACCCGCCGTAAGGGCGGAACCCATAGCGGGCATAACCGCAGCAACGGATATGCCCCCAATCAAAATGCCAAAAACGCATCACCCCTTATTCCGCGCCACCCGCAACTTACTCGCCACATCCAAGTGCCGATGCAACAACGTCGAGGCCCACTCATTGTCGCCTTGCTCCAAGGCATCCAGAATCGCCAGGTGCTCCTGGCACGAAACCCTGACCCGCTCCACATTGCTCACCGTGTGGAACTCGGTCAACCGACGCAACCGGTTCTGCTGCTGGATTGCCTGCAAGATATACCCATTGCCGGACGCCGCCGCCAGCAGTTCATGGAACTCCGCGTTGCACTCGATAAAACGCTGCCCATCAACCTTGCCCTCCAGCAGTTCCATTTGCCGCTCACGGCAGCGGCGGAATTGCTCAGGGTTGATCTTGAACGTCGGCTCCAACAACCCAGCCGGTTCCAGCAGCATGCGAAAGCGGTAGCTCTCAAAGCGCGTCTGCGGGCTGTTCAGCGTCGGCAAAAATTGCCAGCCATGCCCGTGCTTGCGCTGCATCACACCCTCGTCGGACAGGCGCAGCAAGCACCGGCGCAGCACGCTTTTGCCGACGCCGTAGCGGCGCAGCAAATCGCTCTCGGAAATCTGATCGGGCAGCACCTGGTTCAAGCGGTCGTCGATCAGCCGCGTGTAGAGCTGGTCCTCTTCGTTGTGCAACTCACTGACCTGTTGCACCAGGCCATCGCCGGCGTCCAGGGGCACACGAAAGCCCTGTTGCGCCAACGGCTCGATGGCTTTCTGTTCGGCCAGGTACGACAGCGCACTGCGGATCGGCGAGCGCGACACACCCAGGCGCTGGGCCAGTTCCACTTCTTTGAGGTGCATACCGGGTTGCAGGTCGCCATTTGCGATGGCGGCAAGGATCTGGCCGGCGACTTTGGTCTGCAGCGAGGTGAGTTGGGACATGGCGCGAAGTTGTTCCTGTGACAGGGGGAGGCAAGGATACCCGGAAAAACTGAATTATAGGCGGCGCAAATACATCAGGGCCGCAGCGAACAAATCTTTATCTGCATTATTTGAAATATAAAAACATCAACGAGGACCCATCATGACCTACATTCCGCTGCCCAGGGCCTTGCCCCATGAACGCGGTGTCGACCCTGCCGGCATTGTCGACTTCCTCCAGGCTGTGACCGAGGCGGGCCTTGAGCTGCACAGTTTCATGCTGTACCGCCAAGGCGCAGTGGTGGCCGAGGCCTTCTGGCAGCCTTATTCGGCGCACCGCATGCATGTGCAGCATTCGGCAACCAAGAGCTGGGCCGCCACCGCGATCGGCCTGTTGGTGGACGACGAGCGCCTGCGGCTTGACGCCAAGGTCGCAAGTTTTTTCCCCGATCTGTGCCCGCAACCCATCAGCGCCAACCTCGCGGCCATGACCGTGGAAGATTTGCTGACCATGCGCACCGGCCATACCCGCGGTATTTCCGGTGGCGACTGGCGCAACCTGCAAAGCAGTTGGGTCGAAGCCTTTCTCAATGAACCGGTGGACGAGCCGCCGGGCCATTCGTTCATCTACAGCAGTGCCTCCAGTTTCATGCTCTCGGCGATTGTCACCCAAGTGACCGGGCAGACGATGCATGCCTTGTTGCAGGCGCGTGTCCTCGATTATCTGGGGCTTGATAGGCTCGAATGGGACCTGGCGCCGGGTGGTTTCAACTCGGGCGGCAACGGTCTGAGCTGCACCAGTGAGGACGCGTTGAAGTTCGGTGTACTGCACCTCAACCACGGCCAGTGGCAGGGCCGCCAATTGTTGTCGCCGCAGTGGGTGGCGCAGGCCACGCGAAACCAGGTGCAAGACGTGTGGATGGGTGAATTCGACGGCAAGCAGTACCTGCCGCGCGACAAGAATAAGGCCAACGATGCCCAGCGCGAAGGCTACGGCTACCAGTGGTGGATGACCGAGCACGGCGGCTATTACGCCTCCGGGGTGTTCGGCCAGCAATGCATCGTGCTGCCGCAGCAGGACACGGTGATGGTCTTCACCTGCGGCCTGCGACTGGGCGAGAAACGTTTGCACAAAGCGCTGTGGCAGCACCTGTTCCCGGCGTTGGGGCGCACTGCTGTGGATGCTCAAGCCAGCCAAGCGCAACTGGGCGCGTTGATCGACGGCCTGCGCCTGCCCGCGCTGCAAGGCTTGCAAACCTCGCCCGCCAGCGCCGCACTGCAAGGCCGTTTCGCCATCGAGCCGAATGAAGACGGTGTGCGCGAGTTGGCCTTTGAACTCAAGGGCGACCACTGCGATGTCACCCTGGTCGACCATCGTGGCATCCACCACGTACGCGCCGGTTTTCAGCAGCCGATTGAAACCACCACCAGCATCACCGGCAATTACCTGCACCACCAATATCAACCGGAGCAAACGCCTGTCGTCGCCGAGGCGCGTTGGACGCCCGAGGGCGAGTTGCGCATGCATTGGCGTTTTGTCGAAACCGCCTTCGGTGACCACGTCAGCTGCCGCATGCAGCACGGCCGCCTGCACTTCGAGCGTGGCGTCAACACCAATGCCGGAGCCCTGCAACGCCCGACCCTGATCGGCACGCGAATCCAGTCTTAAGGAGTACAACCAATGACCTCGTCCCTGTGGGCACCCTTTACCGCGATGCGCCCCTTCAATCGCCAGCCGATGCTGTTTGATCGCGCGGCCGGCATGCACTACACCACCACTGAGGGGCGCGATGTGCTCGATGCCATGGCTGGGCTCTGGTGCGTCAATGCCGGCCACGGCCAGCCGCGTATCGTCGAGGCGATTCGTGAGGCGGCGGGGCGCCTGGACTTCGTGTCCTCCTTCAAGATGAGCCACCCGGCCGCGCTGACCCTGGCTGATCGTTTGGTGGCCATAGCCCCGAATGGCCTGGACAAAGTGTTCTTCACCAACTCCGGTTCCGAAGCGGTAGACACCGCGTTGAAGATCGCTCGCGCCTACCATCAGGCGCGCGGCGACTGCCGCCGCACCAAGCTGATCGGCCGCGCCAAGGGCTATCACGGCATGGGGTTTGGTGGGCTGTCGGTGTCGGGAATTGGCCGGCAGAAGCGTGACTTCGGCCCATTGCTCGGCGATGTGGCGCACTTGCCGTTGCCGTATGACGCGGGCTCGCGTTTCAGCCGTGGCCAACCGGAGCAGGGCGCGCACTATGCCGATGCGCTGTTGCAACTGCTGGAAATCCACGACCCGGCGACCGTGGCGGCGGTGATTGTCGAGCCGGTGACCGGTTCCGGTGGTGTCTACGCACCGCCCGTGGGTTACCTGCAAAAGCTGCGCGAGATCTGCGACCGCCATGGCGTGCTGTTGATTTTTGATGAGGTGATCACCGGCTTCGGCCGTGTCGGCCACGGTTTCGCTGCTCAAACCTTCGGCGTCACGCCGGACGTGATGACCCTGGCCAAGGGCCTCACTAACGGCGCGGTGCCCATGGGTGGCGTGTTGGTCAGTGGCGCGGTGTACGAGGCCTTTATGCAAGGCCCGGAACAGGCCATCGAGTTGATGCATGGCTACACCTATTCGGCTCACCCTTTAGCCTGCGCCGCCGGCTTGGCAACGTTGGAAGTACATGAAGAGCTTGGCATCAACGCGCATGTCCAGCGCATTGCTCCGCTGTGGCAAACCCGCGCACTGGCGTTGCGCGAACAATCTTTGGTGCTGGACGTGCGCGCGATTGGACTGCTCTGTGCCGTGGAACTCAAACCCCGCGACGGTGCGCCGGGTGCGCGGGCTGGGGAGGTGGCGCAGCGCTGTTTCGACGCGGGCGTGCTGGTGCGCGCATCCGGGGAAAACATCGTGCTGTCGCCGCCGTTGATTATCAGTGAAGAACAGACCGCGCTGATTTTCCGCACCTTGGGTGACGCACTTGAGGCGACGCGATGAACCCGCAGGATTTCTATATCGACGGCCAGTGGGTCAAGCCCTTGGGGGCCGAGACCTTGGCGGTGATCAACCCGTCCACCGAGTGCGCCATCGCCAGCATCAGCCTGGGCTCCCGCGCCGACCTGGACCTGGCGGTGGCGGCGGCCAAGCGCGCTTTCGACAGTTACAGTCAGTGGACTGCAGAGCAACGTTTGGCGTTGCTGGCGGCGATCATCGACGGTTATCGCCAACACAGCGAAGCCCTCGCGCAGTGCGTGCACGAAGAGATGGGCGCACCTTTGTCCCTGGCGCGCAGCGCACACGTCCCGGCAGGCCTTGGTCATCTGCAACGGGCTTATGAGTTGTTGAAAGACTATGAGTTTGATCGCGCCCACGGCAGCACCCTGATCAGCCGCGAACCGATTGGCGTGTGTGGCCTGATCACACCGTGGAACTGGCCGCTGAACCAGCTCACCTGCAAGCTCGCCCCGGCCTTGGCAGTGGGCTGCACGCTGGTGCTAAAACCCAGCGAGAAGGCGCCGCTGTCGGCCATGTTGCTGGCCGATATCCTGCATCGGGCCGGGGTGCCCAAGGGCGTGTTCAACTTGGTCAATGGCGATGGCCCGACCCTCGGTGACGGCATCGCCCGGCACGCTGATATCGACATGGTCTCCTTCACCGGCTCCACCGGCGCTGGCATTGCAGTGGCCAAGGCGGCGGCGGAGACGGTCAAGCGCGTCTCCCAGGAGTTGGGCGGCAAGTCGGCCAACCTGATCCTCGTGGACGCGGATCTCGATGCGGCGGTGCGCCACGGTGTCAGCAGCTGTTTTCGCAACAGCGGGCAGTCGTGCAACGCACCGACGCGCCTGCTGATCCCACGGGCAGTGCAGGCGCGTGCGGTACAGATTGCCCGGGAGGTGGCGGCGCAGGTGTGTTTTGACGACAGCAACCCGGCCACGGCCATGGGGCCGCTGGCCAATCAGGCGCAGTTCGAACGGGTGCAGGCATTGTTGGGGGCAGTGGATCAGCCACCGGTGTGCGGCGGCGTGGGCCGACCCGACGGCGTGACGACTGGTTTTTACACTCGGCCCACGGTGTTCGCCGATGTCGACCCGCAACTGCCGATCGCCCGTGAGGAAGTGTTTGGGCCGGTGCTGGTGATCATTCCTTACGACAGCGAGGAGCAGGCCATAGCGATTGCCAATGACAGCCCCTATGGGCTCTCCGGTTACGTGACCGCCGGCACCCTGGAACGCGCGCGGTCGGTGGCTCGGCGCTTGCGCACCGGCATGGTCCATCTCAATGGCAGCAAGGCCGACAATGGCGCGCCGTTTGGCGGGTACAAGCAGTCGGGCAACGGACGTGAGTGGGGCGTGTTTGGCTTGGAGGATTACCTGGAGGTGAAGTCGATGTTCGGCTACGCGCCTGACCCCGATGCCGTTTAGTCAAGCGAACGCAAGGCCCAAAGCAGCGAAGATCAAATGCGGGGCTTGCCCCGCGTTGGGCTGCGAGGCAGCCCCGAAACCTGTCGGCGCGGTTTGTCAGTGATACCGCGGCGGCTGGATTGGGAGCGCTTTGCGCTCCAACGCGGGGCAAGCCCGCTCGCCACAACAAGCGGGCTTGCCACGGCGGCATTGCGTCTAACTCGGATTGAACAACACCTGCTGCATCGCCTGCGGCGGCTGCCCGAACGCGCGCAGAAACGCCTGGCGCATGCGCTCGCGATCACCAAAGCCGGTTTCGCGGGCCACCACCTCGACCGGGTGACGGCTGGTTTCCATCATCGCCCGCGCAGCTTCCACGCGCAGCGACTCGATGGCCTTGGCTGGTGTCTGCCCGGTTTCTTCGCGAAATACCCGGCTGAATTGGCGCGGGCTCAGCCGGGCCACGTCGGCCAGGGCTTCCACCGACAGGTCGTGGGTGAGGTTCTCGCGGGCATAGGCCAGGGCCAGTTGTACGCGGTCGGACTTGGGGTCCAGCTCCAATAGCGCCGACAGTTGCGATTGCTCACTGCCACGGCGCTGGGCAATCACCAGTTTGCGCGCGATACGCCGGGCGAGGTCGCAGCCCAGGTCGGCCTCTACCATCGCCAACGCCAGGTCCACCCCGGCGCTCATACCAGCGCCGGTCCAGACCTGGCCGTCGACCACAAACAGTTTGTCTTCTTCCAACTGGATATCCGGGTAGCGCTTGCGAAATGCCGGCGCGTGAATCCAGTGGGTGGTGGTGCGCTTGCCTTCAAGCAAACCGGCCTCGGCCAAGACGAAAATGCCCATGCACAGCGAGGCCACGCGGCGCGACTGCGCGGAGGCGGCCTTGACCAATTCCAGCAGGTTGGCCTCGGGCAGGCGAAACTCCAGGTAGCCGCTGACAATCAAGGTGTCGTAGCCCTGCGGCCGGATCGGCGTGGTATTCACCGAAAAGCCCTGGGAGGTCATGACCGCGCCGCCACTCTCCGACACCAGGTGGAACTCATAGGCCGGCTCGCCGCGCAGCAGGTTCGCGCACTCGAACACCGAGCCCAGGCTGAGGCTCAGGGATTGGAAGTTCGGGTAAACCATCAGCGCAACGCTGTGCATCGTCATTCTCCAAGGGGCGCGGGAGAGGCGATTGTCGGCGGGTGCCAGGAAAACGGCAACCGACTTTGTGTCATGTCCGGAATCCTTGCGGATATGACATTGTTGAAGTTTTTCTCGACGCCTAACATCCCCTCAACGAACTAGACGACTGGTCTAATCGGACGGGATGAACGATGACTAATGCAACTAAAAGTGCAAGGCAGACGATTCTGGATTCGGCGCAATTGCTGGTGAGCCGCAAAGGGTTTTCTGCGGTGGGGTTGAACGAAATACTGCAAGCCGCCGATGTACCGAAAGGTTCGTTTTATCACTACTTCAACTCCAAAGATGCGTTCGGCGTTGTCCTGCTCGATACCTATTTCGACCACTACGTGAAAGGCATAGAGCAACTGTTCCAGCACACCGAGCTGTCCGCAGCCGCCAGGTTAATGCGCTATTGGCACACCTGGATCGACAATCAGACCGGCTGCACCGACGCGGGCAAATGCCTTGCCGTCAAACTCGGTGCTGAGGTGTCAGACCTTTCAGAGCCGATGCGTTTGGCCCTGCAGCGCGGCACCGCACGCACCATCGCCTTGCTTGCCGAGGCCTTGCAGAGCGGCATCGAAGACGGCTCGCTGACGGTCCGGCAACACCCCGAAAGCCTGGCCCAACGCCTGTATGCGTTGTGGTTGGGGACCAGCGTCATGAGCAAGATCACCCGAACATCTGCACCTTTTGACCAGGCGCTGCTGATGACCCGACAGCTGTTGGGTTGCCCTGAGCCTACTGACAACCACATCGATCGAGGCACTGGAAAATGAAAGTATTAATGGTACTGACCTCTCACGACCAGCTTGGCAATACCGGTCGTAAAACCGGCTTCTGGCTCGAAGAGTTTGCTGCTCCCTATTACACGTTTAAGGACGCCGGCGCCGAACTGGTACTGGCATCCCCGGCCGGCGGCCAACCTCCGCTGGACCCGGTCAGCGACCAGCCGGATGCACAGACCGAGCAAACCCGCCGCTTTGCTGCCGACCCGGCGGCCCAGCAGGCGCTGGCCAGCACCGTCAAGCTGGAATCGATCAACGCCGACGACTTCGACACGGTGTTCTACCCAGGTGGTCATGGGCCATTGTGGGACTTGGCCGAGTCAGACACCTCGATCGCACTGATCGAAGCCTTTGAGCGTGCCGGCAAGCCCATCGGCTTTGTGTGCCATGCGCCGGGCGCGCTGCGTCACGTCAAGGCGGTCAATGGTGAGCCGCTGGTCAAGGGTCGCCGTGTTACCGGCTTCTCCAACGCCGAAGAGGCCGCTGTGGGCTTGACCGATGTGGTGCCGTTCCTGATTGAAGATGATTTCAAGGCGCTCGGCGGCCACTATGAAAAGGGCGCTGATTGGCAATCCTTTGTGCTTGAAGATGGCTTGCTGGTCACCGGGCAGAACCCTGCCAGTTCCAGTGATGTGGCCAAGGCACTGCTGAAACTCACCGAATAAATTAATTAATCGCTGGATTGGTTGGCGGCTCTTAAGAGCCGCCAATGTTTTCGCTCGCCTCGAATTTGGACGTTTTTACATGACTAGTCGTTTGAATACCCCGGTAAAACTGGGTCATCACACCTTGAATAACCGTGTTGTTTTGCCGCCCCTGACCCGTCAACGCAGCGCGCAACCCGGCGATATCGCCACTGACCTGATGGCCGAGTATTACCGCCAGCGCGCCACGGCCGGTTTCATGGTCAGCGAAGGCACGCAGATCGAGCCGCGCGGCCAGGGTTACGCCTGGACGCCGGGTATCTACAGCCCGGCGCAGATCGATGGCTGGCGCACAGTCACCGAGGCGGTGCATGCCGAAGGTGGGGTGATCTTCGCCCAGCTCTGGCACGTTGGCCGCGTGTCCCATAACGCGCTGCAACCGGAGGGCGCCGCACCGGTTGCGCCGTCTGCCCTTGCGGCGCTGCAAGCGAAAGCTTTTATCGAAACCGGGCCAGGTGTGGGCGAGTTGATGCAGCCGCCCGTACCGCGTGCGTTGAGCACACTGGAAATTGAGGAGTTGGTAGGGCATTACGCCCAGGCCGCGCGCAATGCGTTGGATGCCGGCTTTGATGGCGTGGAAATACATGCCGCCAATGGTTATCTGGTCAACCAGTTCATCTCGGCCCACGCCAACCAGCGTGACGACGAGTACGGCGGTTCGCTGCATAACCGCCTGCGTTTTCTGCGCGAAATCGTCGAAGCCGTGACCGCCGTAGTCGGGCCGGAGCGCCTCGGTGTGCGCTTTTCACCGCTGTTCAGCGGCACCGACCAGGACCGCGTCTACATCGGCCTGGTGGAAGAGGACCCGCATCACACCTACATCGAAGCGATCAAGGTGCTCGAAGCGTCGGGGATTGCCTACGTATCCATCGCTGAAGCCGACTGGGACAACGCCCCCGACTTGCCAGAAACCTTCCGCCGGGCCGTGCGCAGCACGTTCAGTGGGCGGATCATCTACGCTGGTCGCTACACCGCTGAGCGTGGTGCGGCATTGGTAGAGGCCGGGCTGGCGGACTTGATTGCGTTCGGGCGCCCGTTCATTGCCAACCCGGACTTGCCGCAGCGGCTCTTTAACGGCTGGCCGCTGAACCCGCTGCGGGCGGAAGGCATGTACGGCGGCTCGGCGCTGGGCTATACCGATTACCCGGTGTATGCCGAGTAGGCGTTTTCTACCACTGCAAAGATCCTTTTGTGGGAGCCGTCGAGCCCCAGCGAGGCCGCGATAGCGGTGGGGCAGTCGCCAGAAATAGTGACCCTGCCGCCGCCATCGCAGCCTCGCCGGGGCTCGACAGCTCCCACAGTTGATCTTCGCCGAGGCAGATCAGCCTCACTACACCCGCAACACAATCTTGCCAATATGGTCGCCGCCTTCCATCCGTGCATGGGCCTGGGCGGCGTCTGTGTATTCGTAGACCTTGTCGATGATCGGCAGGCAGCGACCGGCCGACAGCACCGGCCACACGTATTCGCGCAGTTGTTCGGCGATGGCGGCTTTTTCGTCCTTGGAACGTGCGCGCAGCAGCGAACCGGTGATGACGGCGCGTTTGCCGAGGATGGTCAACAGGTCGACATCATTGGCCTTGCCTCCGCCGAGGAAACCCAGCATCACCAAATGCCCGTCCATGCCCAGGGCCTTGAGGTTGTTGTTCAGATACGAGGCCCCCATGATGTCGAGGATCACATTCACGCCCTTGTCGCCGGTTTTCTTGGCGATGACGTCGGCGAAGTCTTGCTCGCGGTAGTTAATCGGCTCGGCGCCCAGCTTGGCAATTGCCGCGCATTTGTCGGCACTGCCGGCGGTGGCGAAGGCGTGGATGCCGAACTCGCGGCAGAGCATCAGCGCGGTGGTGCCGATGCCGCTGGTGCCGCCATGGATCAAGGCGCGCTGGCCTTTGTGCGCGCCACCGAGGCCGAACAGGTTGGCCCAGACGGTGAAGAAGGTTTCCGGCACGGCCGCGGCTTGAACCCAGTCCATGCCCTCCGGGATCGGCAACGCCTGGCTCGCAGGTACGGCGCAAAACTGCGCATAACCGCCGCCATTGGTCAGGGCGCAGACCTTGTCGCCAATCGCGTACTCATTCACACCGGCGCCCAGCGCGACCACTTCACCGGCCACTTCCAGGCCAGGGATCGGGCTCATGCCCGGCTTCATCGGGTACTTGCCAGCGCGCTGCAAGGCGTCCGGGCGGTTGACCCCAGCCGCGTGTACACGAATCAGGATCTCGCCTGGGCCTGCCACCGGCACGTCGGCTCGACGCGGTTGCAAGACCTCAGGGCCACCGGGGGTGGTGATTTCGATCAGGGTCATTTCTTTAGGGAGCGACATTTGCGATTACCTGCAGCGATGAGCGTATGAGTTGGGACCGCGTCGGGCAGTCGCCGGTTCAGCAGCATCCTATCGAAGGGCGGCATCTAACAAAAAAAGCCGGGCAAGCCCGGCCAAAAACAAGGTGAGGGTGTTTAGCGCTTCAGGAACGCCAACAAGTCTTCGTTCAACTGCTGGGTGTGGGTGGCTGCGAAGCCGTGTGGCGCATCCTTGTACACCTTCAACTGCGCGCCTTTGATCATCTCGGCCGCGACTTTACCCGTGGTCTCGAACGGCACGACCTGGTCGCCGTCACCGTGGATCACCAGGGTCGGCACGTCGATCTTGGCCATATCCGGGCGAAAGTCCGTCTCGGAGAATGCAGTGACGCAATCCACCGTGGATTTGAGCGACGCCAACAGGGCGATCTGCAGGGTCTGCGTCAGTACGCCCTGGGAGACTTTCTGGCCCTTGTTGATGCCATAGAACGGCGTGTTGAAGTCGCTGATAAATTGCGCGCGGTCTTGCAGTAGCCCGGCCTTGATGCCGTCGAATACTTCAGTCGGCACGCCCTGCGGGTAATCCGGTTTTTGGCCGAAAATCGGCGTCACCGCACCCAGCAGCACCAGGCCCGCCACACGGGCGCTGCCATGGCGTGCGATGTAGCGCGCCACATCACCGCCACCCATGGAGAAGCCCACCAGCGTCACGTCCTTGAGGTCAAGGTGTTCGATCAGTTGGGCGATATCGTCGGCGAACGTGTCGTAGTCGTTACCGGTCCACGGTTGGTCGGAGCGGCCAAAACCTCGGCGGTCGAAGGCGATGGTGCGAAAGCCACGGCTGCTCAAGTATTCCATCTGGTATTCCCACATGTCGGCATCCAGCGGCCAGCCATGGCTGAACAACACGGGTTTACCGCTGCCCCAGTCCTTGAAGTAGATCTGGGTACCGTCGTTGACAACGAATGTGCTCATGGAAAACTCCTTGGGTCAGGGGGCAAAAGCTCGGCGTTACTGTTGCGTTAAACCGGACGAAGGGCTTGTATGCATGTGCTCGGTTGAACGGTTCCGCGTCTATATTGGTCCACTGACCTCTACCGTCAGTTCAACAGGTGAACCAAATGGCCAAGACATACAGCTACGCCGCGCGGGATTCCAAGGATGCACTCAAACCCTTTACTTTCGAGCGCCGCGCGCCAGGCGCCGATGACGTCCAGATCGACATTCTTTATTGCGGCGTCTGCCACTCCGACCTGCACACCGCGCGCAACGAGTGGCACAACACGTTGTACCCGTCGGTGCCCGGCCATGAAATCGTCGGTCGCGTCACGGCCGTCGGCGCCGATGTAAAGACATTCAAGGTCGGTGATTTGGCCGGTGTCGGTTGTATGGTCGACAGCTGCCAGCATTGCGCGTCCTGCGCCGAGGGCGAGGAGCAATACTGCGAGAACGGTTTTACCGGCACCTACAACGGCCCGGTGTTCGGCGGTGAAAATACCTTTGGCGGCTACTCGGACAGCATCGTGGTCAAGGAGAAGTTTGTATTGCGTATCTCCCACGATGATTCGAACCTGGCGGCTGTGGCGCCGCTGCTGTGCGCCGGGATCACCACGTACTCGCCGCTGCATCACTGGAAGGTTGGCCCTGGCAAGAAAGTCGGTGTAGTCGGCCTCGGTGGGCTAGGGCATATGGCGGTGAAGATCGCGCATGCCATGGGTGCGCATGTCACGTTGTTCACTACCTCGCCGAACAAGCGTGAAGATGGGCTGCGTTTGGGGGCTGACCAAGTGGTGGTGTCGAAGAACCCGGATGAAATGGCCAAGGTTGCCAACAGCCTGGACTTCATTCTCAACACCGTCGCGGCGCCGCACGACCTGGATGCGTTTCTCAATCTGCTCAAGCGTGACGGCACCATGACTCTGGTGGGTGCGCCTGACAGCCCGCACCCGTCGCCATCGGTGTTTAACCTGATTTTCAAGCGCCGCAGCCTGGCCGGGTCGTTGATTGGTGGCATTCAGGAGACCCAGGACATGCTGGATTTCTGCGCCAAGCATAAGATCGTCTCGGACATTGAGATGATTGATATTCAGGGCATTAACGAGGCGTACGAGCGGATGCTCAAGGGTGATGTGAAGTATCGCTTTGTGATTGATATGGAGAGTTTGAAGAAGGAAAGCCACGCGGCTTGATAGCACCTTTGCTTTTTGTGGGGGCGGGCTTGCTCGTGAATGCGCTGGGTCAGTCACAAATAAGCTGACTGGCCCACCGCATTCGCGAGCAAGCCCGCTCCCATATTTGATTGGGTTCAGCCTTCAAAATCAGGTCGACTGCCAGCCGGCCTCGGCGTTGCGGGTGCTTGTGTTTTTTCAGGCCGAAAGATGCTCATACAAAATAGTCGCACCCACCAGCATCAACACCACGCCACCCACCATCTCAGCGCGCTTGCCCACCACTGTACCCAGCACCCGCCCAAGCATCATGCCGATGGTCACCATGGTCATGGTTGCCAGACCAATAGCCGCCGAAGCCACCAGGATATTCACGTCGACAAACGCCAAGCCTACGCCCACCGCCAGCGCATCAATACTGGTAGCAAAGGCAGTGACAGCCAGGATCATGAACGAGTGCTGCGTCGGTTTCTCAACCTCGTCATCGTCCACCTTGAGCCCGTTGTAAATCATGTGCAAACCCAGCGCGACCAGCAGGGTAAAGGCGATCCAGTGGTCCCAGTCTTCGACCCAGCGGGTCGCGGCATGGCCGATGGCCCAGCCGATCATGGGCGTGATGGCTTCGATCACACCAAAGATCAAACCGACGCGCAGGGCTTCGATAAAGCGGGGTTTGTGCAGGCTGGAGCCTTTGCCGATGGCCGCCGCAAAGGCGTCCGTGGACATGGCCAAGGCAAGAAGGATAAGGGAAATAGGGTTCACGGTGAGGCTTCCAGTCGGGCTATATGAGTCAACGACACAACCACACGCCCGACTTTAGGCATGGATGTGTCGCTGGTCTCACCAACCACAACGGTGTTCGTACCACGGCAGGTTGCCGAATATGTTGATACGAACGCTTCTGAGCAGGTCAGAAGCCGGTTACTCCCCAACGAAGGGCCGCAGCATAGACGATCAACTATGAAAAAACCATCAACGCCCTTCAAATACCGCTGGGCGCCGTTCGGCAAACGCTGCCAGTCCTTCACTAAAGTCGGCACTGGCGCAGGCCTGGCGGCGTAGCTCGGCGATTTGTTCCATGGCGTGCACGGGCATCGGTTGCAGGTCTTCGAGGATGCGCAATTGCTCTTTCACTGCCTGAATCGCCAATGGGGCCTTGGCGGCGATGCCTTGGGCGTATTCCAGGGCGGTGGCTTCCAGGGCGTCGGTGGGCACCAGTCGGTTGATCACGCCGAAGCGTTCGGCGCGTTCGGCGTCGAGTTTCTGGGCGCAGAAGAACATTTCCTTGAGCACATGAATCGGCAAGTTGTTGAAGAAACGCAGCAGGCCGCTGGTGGTGTAGGGCAGGCCGATGTTGGCCGGGGTCATGGCGAAGCTGGCGCTGTGGTCGGCGATCACCATGTCGCAACTCATGGCCAGGTCCACGGCGCCGCCCCAGGCCGAGCCCGAGATTAAGGCGATGACCACGCCGGGGTAGGCACGGATGCGCCGCAGTACGCGTTCCAGCGGTTTACCGTAGGCCACGGGGTCGCGGTCGCGGGCCACTTCGCCGATATCGTGGCCGGCGCTCCACACGGTCTGGCCGACGTCGGCGCCGAGTATTACCACGCCGACGCGCTGGGCGGCGAGGGCGATCAGGCGCTCATCCAGGCTGTCGAGCAGTTGCGCGCTAAGGGCATTGCGCTGGCTGGGGTTGCTGAAGGTCAGGCGCGCAATGCGCTTGTCGATGAGAGTGTGTGAAACGTTGACCGTCATGATGCGGTTCCTGTGTGGCTATCAAATTCGGGGGCCTGGAAAAGCACGCAGGCGTTGAGCCGGGACTGGATCGAGGCCGGTGCAAAACCGGCTTGTTGCAGCACCTCAACGCTGTGCTCGCCGAGCAGCGGCGGTGGCCGCAGTGCGCTGCTCGATTCGGCTGCGCTGAACACCGGCGCCACCACTTGGCGCACGGTGCCCAGAGTGGGATGCTCCACCGTTTGGGTCAACCGGCTGTGCAGCACGTGCGGGTCGGCGAATACTTCATCGAGCGTATTGATGGGGCCGGCGGGCAAGCCGGCGGCGATAAAGCGTTCGCTCCAGTCGCGTTTGGTACAGGGTTTGAGGCGGCTTTCCAGAATAGCGTTCAGTTCATCGCGACGCTCCACGCGGGCTTCATTGCTGATAAAACGCCGGTCGCCCGGCAGCTCGGGCAAGTCCAGCAGCACACACAACCGGCCCCATATGGCCGAGGTGATCGGCGCCAGGTTCAGGGGGCCGTCCAGGGTCTGGAACACACCGTAAGGCGCAATCACCGCGTGGGCTTTGCCAGTACGGCGTTGCTCATTGCCCAACCGGCGATCAGCCAGCAGCTGCGCAACCTGGAGCAGGACATGGGCATGCAGCTGCTTGAACGCAGCGCCCAGGGCGTGGTGCCCACCGCGGCCGGCCAGACCTTATACCGGCATGCCGTCGAGCACCGCGCGGATGCTCGCCATGCCGCTGGCGCGCACCCTCGCAGCCGCGTCGAATCGGCCATGCAGGGAGCCGGGTTGCCGTTTGCCGTGGAGTTTGAAGCCAACTCCACCGACCTGTTGTTCTCGGCGGTGCTGGCGCGGCTTGGCGTGACCATCCTGCCGTGGGCGGCGGCGTATGTTGAACTGGCGCAGCAATCGCTCAAGCTCGCCCGGATTGATCACCGTTTATTCAGTCGAAAACTGTCGTTGTGCGGGCCGAATACGGCGGTGCAGAGCAACGCCGTGCAGAAGGTCAAGGGGACGATCCTGGAGTTGTTCGAAGGGTTTGAGCCGCAACAGGGCTGGGCGGCGGCCGGGTAATGCCTGGCTATAACCAGGCACGTCCGCCAACGAAAATCATCTTCGACACCAACTCCACACTGTTTTTGACCTCAAGTTTCTTCATCAGCCGCGCCCTGTGCACCTCCACCGTGCGGTGGGAGATTGTCAGGCGTTGGGCGATTTCCTTGGATTTGAGGCCGTTGACGATGTGCATCGCCACTTCCCGCTCCCGTGGCGTGAGGTCGCCGGTGCCTTGGTGGGTGCGGTCCAGGCGTTCGAAGTGCCAGATCATCAGTTTGAACGGGTCTTTGGGCGTCAGGGTGTAGCCGTGGGACTTGGCCCAGAACACTTCGCCGTTTTTGTGCTGCATGAAGCGTTCGTCGGAGTAACGGCCGTTTTTACTGTCGAGCAGCCAGTCGTGGCTGCGCTTGCCGATGGCGTGGTAGTCGGCCTGGGACGGGTAGATCAGCAGGGTCAGTTGGTTGAGCAAGGCGTCGCGCGCATAGCCGAACAACTGCAAGAAGGCTTCGTTGCAGTCGATGATCACGCGGTTGTTGGTGACCAGTTGCGGGGCAGGGGACAGTTGGAACGCCAGGCGCTCGATATCTTGGAGTTGCTGTGCAAACGCGTTCATTGGGCATCCTGCCTCGTTGCTTTTCTCACCTTGGGCTACTTATCCATGTAAGTAGTTACACGAATTGGCGACTGCCCGGCGGTGCGTCATTGTAGGTAATCTTCGCACCAAAAACAGAAGAAATTGATTATGCCAGCTGATTGCGTCTCCATTGTTGCCGCCGGTCACTCACGCTTTGGTCGCCTGGAAGGCACCACCCTTGAAGACCTGATCGTGCAGGTCACCCGCGAAGCCCTGACGGACGCGGCTATTGATGCGTCAGAAATCGATGCGTTGTTCCTTGGCCACTTCAACTCGGGGCTGGTGCCTGACGGCTTTGCCTCGTCCTTGCTGCTGCAGGCCGACCCTGGCCTGCGCTTCAAGCCGGCCACCCGTTGTGAAAACGCCTGCGCGTCCGGCTCCGCGGCGATCCAGGCGGGGATTAACGCGATCCTCTCCGGCAGCGCCGAACTGGTGCTGGTGGTGGGCGCCGAGAAGATGACCCACACGTCCACTGCTGAGGTCACCCAGGCCCTGGCCGGCGCCGGCTATCAGAACGATCCGGCCGAAGCCGGCTTGAGCTTCCCACAACTGTTTGGCCGTGCGGCACGCCAATACACCGAGCGCTACCACTGCCCGTTGGGCTCGATGGCGGCCATCGCCACCAAGAACCACTCCAATGCCATGGCCAACCCGTTGGCGCAGATGCACCGGGTGATGGATTTTGAGCACTGCAACAATGTGTCCAAGAGCAACCCGTTTGTGGCCGAGTCGCTGCGCCTCACCGATTGCTCGCTGATCAGCGACGGCGCCGCCGCGATCATCCTTGCCTCGCCCAAGCGCGCGCGGGCGTTTCGCCGGGATGTGCAGATCTGCTCGATGACGCAAGTCAACGACTGCCTGCCCATCGCCCAGCGCGACATCCTGGCCTTTGAAGGCCCGCAACGGGCGATTCACTCGGCGCTGCGCGGGGCCAATATCACCCTGGCCGACCTGAGTTTCGCCGAGGTGCATGACTGCTTCACCATCGCCGAACTGCTGATATACGAAGCCATGGGCCTGGCGCCCAAAGGTGAGGGCCATCGCGTGCTCGACAGCGGCGTGGTGCGCGCGGGCGGGCGGCTGCCGGTGAACCTTTCCGGTGGGCTCAAGGCCAAGGGGCATCCGGTGGGCGCCACTGGTGTGTCGATGCATGCCTTGGCGTTCCGCCAGTTGACCGGCGAGCCGATCGGCCTGTCGGTGCCCAACCCGGAGTTCGGTCTGGTGTTCAACATGGGCGGCATGGCCGTGGCCAACTACGCCTCGGTCCTGCACGCGCGCAGGAGCTGAACCATGAACATCGCCAACTGGCTGCATGACACCCAGCGCCGCGACCCGCATCGCCCGGCGCTATTCGAGGGCACGCGGCAAGTGGCCGACTACGCCACCTTTGCCGCCCATGTGCGCCAACGCGCCGCGCACCTGGTGGATCAACACGGTCTGGTACCGGGTGATGCGGTGGCGGTGCTGATGAAGAACAGCTGTGATTACCTCGAATTGCTCTACGCCATCTGGTGGCTGGGCGCGGTGGCTGTGCCGATCAACGCCAAGCTGCATCCATCGGAAGCAGCATGGATCGCGGACAACGCCGAGGCCCGCCTGATCTTTACCGACGGCGGCCAGGTGTTTTCGTCGCGGGATTTGCCCCAACGCTGCAAGGAACTGGACGGGCACACGCTGCCGCCGACCCGTGGCTGGCCGACCTTGGAACAACCGGTACCGCGCCAGGACCAGGACCTGGCGTGGTTGTTCTATACCTCCGGCACCACCGGGCGTTCCAAGGGCGTGATGCTGTCCCACGGCAACTTGATCGCGATGTCGCTGTGTTACCCCACCGATGTGGACCCGGTCAGCCCCGACGACGCGGCCTTGTATGCCGCGCCGATGTCCCACGGCGCCGGGCTGTATAACTTTATTCATGTGCGCTGCGGCGCGCGGCATGTGGTGCCGGTCTCCGGCGGTTTCGACGCCGCCGAGCTGTTCGGGCTGGCCGCCCTGTTGGGGAATGTCTCGCTGTTTGCCGCGCCGACCATGGTCAAGCGCATGGTCGAACAGGCCCGCCGCCAGGGTTACGGCGGCGAAGGCATCAAGACCATCGTCTACGGCGGCGGCCCGATGTACCTGGCTGACCTGTGCGCGGCCGTCGACACCTTCGGCCCGCGCCTGGTGCAGATCTACGGCCAAGGCGAAAGCCCGATGACCATCAGTGTGCTGCCACGCTCGCTGATTGCCGACCGCCAGCGCGCAGGCTGGGCAACCCTGGCTGCCTCGGTGGGGCACGCGCAATCCTGTGTCGAAATCCGCATTCTTGACGCACAGCACCAGCCGATGCCGACGGGTGAGCGCGGCGAAATTGCCGTGCGCGGCGCCACGGTGATGCAGGGTTACTGGCGCAACCCCGAAGCCTCGCGCCAGACCTTGGTGGAGGGCTGGTTGTTGACCGGCGATATCGGCTTTCTCGACGCGGCCGGCTACCTGACCCTGACGGATCGCTCCAAGGACGTGATCATCACCGGCGGCAGCAACGTGTACCCGCGTGAAGTCGAGGAAGTGCTGGCGCAGCATCCCGAGGTGTTCGAGGTGTGTGTGGTCGGTGAGCCGGATGCGCAGTGGGGCGAATCGGTGGTGGCGTTTGTGGTGACACGCGGCGGGCAAACACTCGACGAAGCCGAACTAAGCGCCTGGTTTGTGCAACGCATGGCTTCGTTCAAAAAACCCAAGAAGTACCTGTTCCGTAATGAATTGCCCAAGAATAGCTACGGCAAAATCCTCAAAACCGACTTGCGGCATTGGCTGAAAGCAGCGAGTATCGCCGCGCTTACCTAGCCCCGCTTTTCATGGACAGATAACAAGACAAGGAGTCCCTTCGATGGGCAATCAAGCGCAAGACACGGTCCGCAAACGCCGCCGTGCATTTCTCGGTGCCACCTCCGGCCATTTGATCGAGTGGTACGACTACGGCGTGTACGGCTTTCTCGCCGTGTACATCGGTCAGGCGTTCTTCGTCTCCGATGACCCCACCACCAGCCTGCTGGCCAGCTTTGCCGCGTTCGCACTGAGTTTCTTTATCCGGCCATTAGGCGGGCTGTTTTTCGGCCCGCTGGCGGATAAGATTGGTCGCCGCAAAACCCTGATCATGGCGCTGGTGATGATGACCGGTTCCACCGTCATGCTCGGCCTGTTGCCGAGCTACGCAACCCTGGGTATCGCCGCGCCGATCCTGCTGATCCTGGTGCGCTGCGTGCAGGGTTTCTCGGCGGGTGGCGAGATCGGCACGGTGACCAGCTTCATCTCCGAATACGCCGGCCCCGGCCGACGCGGCTTTGCCACGTGCTGGCTGATGGTCACCGCCGTACTCGGCCTGCTGCTGGGCGGCGCCGTGGCCAATGGCATGACCTGGATTCTCGGCACCGAGGTGATGCAGGAATGGGCCTGGCGCATACCGTTTTTGATCGCCGCGCCGCTGGGCTTTATCTCCATGTACATCCGCCTCAAGCTCGAAGACAGCCCGGAGTTTCTGGCCCTGCAACGCACCGGCCAGACCTCCCGCGCACCGTTGCGCGAAGTTTGGCAGTGGAAGCGCGCTATCGCCCTGGTGTTCTTTATCATCACCTTGCACAGCTCGATCTTCTATCTGGTGCTGACCTTCGCCTCGACCTACATGGCCAAGATTCTCAAGTTCGACAGCGGCACCACGTTGCTCTACGTATTCGTCGCGAGTTTCTCGGCAGCCTTCGTGATGCCGTTTGGCGGTGCGTTCACCGATAAATACGGACGCAAGCCGTTCCTGATGGTGGTCGGCACCTTGGCTACGTTGGCGATGTTCTGGCTGTTCAAGTCAGCGCCCACCGCCACACCTGCGACGTTCTTCGCGCCGTTGATGGCGGTGGCGATCCTGTTCGGGCTGTACGCCTCATCCACCTACGCGCTGATGAGCGAGCTGCTGCCGACGCGCATCCGCTCCACCGGGATTGCCGTGGCGTACAACGTGCCGGTCGCGGTGTTTGGCGGCAGCGCGCCGCTGATCTCCACGTGGCTGATCAAGGTGACCGGCGACATCACTTCACCGTGGTATTTCTACGTGGCCACGGGCGTAGTGTCGCTGATTGCCTTGGTGGTGTTGCGCAAGGAAGATTTTGTCGCCAGTGGCAGCCCGGTGGTGGCGCCAGCGGGGGCAGTGTTGGCACCTGCATCCTGATCGAATAAGGGGTGGAAAAACCGGCTACGTTGTTTCAGGCGCCTATCATTGATCAACAAGGAAGGCATGACCATACGCCGCGAAACGTTGCGCTCAACGCGCGCACTGTTTCGCGGGACCGTGCATCACTGATCCGGCTATGCAGTACCACCTCACTGACGGGTAATGCGGGCAAACCGTATTGCTCGCTCACGTCCACCGCCCCGGCCGGGGCCACGCGATGGGCGAGGGCGGCGACGCCCAGCCCGGCGCTCACCGCGGCGCCCACCGCCATTACGCCACCGCCGACAAACACTTCAGTCCAGTCGATACGTGCCGCATCCAAGGCCCTTACCGCCAAATGTCGAACGCCGCAGGGCGCGGCCATGGTCGCCATGCGCAGCGGGGTGCCGCTGCTGTGTTGCCAGGTGGGTGCGGCAAACCAGCCGAAGCGTTCTACTGCCAACACTTCGCCGTCCTGGCGGTCGCCTTCATTGCGTACGATCACCGCGTCCAGCTCATTGCGGTCGAATGCGGCGACCAGGCCGCGGGACGAGGCGATGCGCACTTCGAGTATCACCAATGGGTCGTAGGCGGCGAGGCGGCTGAGCCACGTGGGCAAGTCCGGCCCAGCCACGTGGTCGCTGATGCCGATCACCAAGCGCCGTGGTGCGTGTGTGCCCATGTCGCCGAGTGCGCGTTCATGGGCATTGAGCAGGGCGCGGGCGGCCACGATGAATTGCTCACCCTGGGGCGACAGACGCACATGGCGCGGCGTGCGTTCCGGCAGGCGATAACCGAGGCGTTCTTCCAGGCGTTTGAGCTTGAGGCTGATGGCGGCCTGGGAGGTGTCCAGCGCTTCGGCGGCGCGGGTGAAACTGGCGAAATCGGCCACCAGGACAAAGGCTTGGACGGTGTCAATATCCAGGGGTTTGAGCGCATCAGCCATATCAAATCCTTATCGCACATATATCTGGCCATATCTTGTTGAAATCATCGCTGCTGCGCAAGCTCAAACCTCATCTTGCACGGGAGCTTTGCCATGTTTGCCAAACAGTATTCACACCGCTTGCCTGCCGACTACGACATGGGCGTGATTCGCCGGCGCGCCGCGCAGTTAGGGCCTTTGTGGGATCACACCGAGGGGTTGTTGTTCAAGGCGTTCATCGCCCAGGAGCGCGGGCAAGCGCAGGGTAATGTGTATGCCTCGGTGTACCTGTGGGCCGATCCATTGCAGGCTGCTGATTTTTTACTCGGGGAGCGTTTTCAGAAGGTGCTCGACAGCTTCGGCCGCCCGCACATCGAGAGCTGGTTGCCGTTGGATGTGCAGCGTGGGCCGGCGCAGAACGCGTTGAGTCTGTACCGCCAGGAGTGGCCGTTGGAGCCTGGGGCGGATCGGGCCGGGATACTGGCCGAGGAAAAACGGCGCAATCAGCAGCTGGCGGATAACAGTGATACGTTCGCGGTCTTCTTGGCGCTGGATGTGCAGGCTTGGCGTCTGGTGCGGTTTACCTTGTCGGCGAAGGTGCTGGAGATGGACCACCTGGGAACGGGCTACCAGGTGCTCTATCTGGCGCGAGGCGTTGCGCGATAGCGTTAACTGGGCCAGTCTTGCAGGCTTGATTCTCGTCTTCGGAGCACTCTGCGTTGCCTGCCACGCGTTTGACACTGATCTGCCATGCCGCTACCTCGTCGCAAAAGCAGGCGCGGTTTCCCGATGACGAATCCGTCGCAATGGATTGGCAAAGCGCGGTGTTATCCCTCGCCGGCCGCTTCAAGAAAAGCCCGCGCCTGGTGTGCGGGCCAGAGGCCAGAGCCCGCCAGACAGCGGGCTTGTTCGGCGGGAACGCGCAGATCGAAGACGCCCTGCGCGATGGTGATTTTGGCGCTTGGAAAGGCCAGGTCATCGGCGAGATCGACAACCACGCGTTAACGGCCTGGATGACCGACAGCACCAGCGCGCCCCACGGCGGCGAGTCGGTGGAGCAGATTTGCGCCCGCGTTGCGCAGTGGATGAAATCCCTCGAAACCCAGCCCGGTCATGTCGTCGCCATCACGCACCCATTTGTGATTCGCGCCGCGATGCTGTACGTCTTGCAGTTCCCGATCTCGATGTTCTACCTGATCGACGTCGAGCCGCTGTCTAGCACCGAACTGCGCTTCAACAACGTCTGGCGCCTGCGCCTGGAAACTCACGCTTGAGCGCGTGAACATGGCAAAATCCACGCCCCGCAACGAGAGCAACCCATGAAACGCATCCTGATCATCGGCATTGGCGCCGGCAACCCTGACTACATCACGATGCAGGCCGTGAAGGCGCTGAACCGCACTGACGTGTTTTTCCTGATGGACAAGGGCCAGAGCAAAGACAAGCTGATCGACCTGCGTCGCGAGATCTGCCAGACCTACATCACTGAGCCCGGTTACCGTTTCGTCGAGGCCGACTGCCCCGAGCGCGTGCGCGGCGATATCGACTACACCACCGCTGTGCAGGACCTTAACCGCGACAAGCAGCAGACCTTCGAGCGCATGATCAACGAGGAAATGGCCGACGGTGAAGTCGGCGCTTTCCTGGCCTGGGGCGACCCTGCGCTGTACGACAGCACCATCCGCATCCTGCAGGCGATCCTCGCCAGCGGCCGCTGCGCGTTTGAGTTTGAAGTGATCCCCGGTATCACCAGCGTGCAGGCCCTTGCGGCCCAGCACAAAGTGCCGCTGAACCGCATCGGCCGTTCCATCGAGATCACCACCGGGCGTCGGTTGGCGGCGGGGCAGGCGAGTGATGCCGATACCTTGGTGGTGATGCTCGACGCTGACGATGCCTACCGCACGGTGGCCGACCAGGACCTGGATATCTACTGGGGCGCCTACTTGGGCACGCCGGACGAAATCCTTATCAGCGGCAAAGTCAGTGACGTGGCTGAAGAAATCGAACGGGTGCGCAAGGCGGCGCGCCTGGAAAATGGCTGGATCATGGACACTTATTTGTTGCGCAAACCCTGAGGTCGCTTCCCCATGTTCAAACTGTTTGCCCTGGCACTGACCCTGGTGGCTGGCGCTGCCCACGCCGACTCCACGCTGCACACTGATTTGCCGTTGTCGTACCTGGAACAGACCCAGGGCGATGCGCGTAACCAGCCGTTGGTGATTTTCCTGCACGGGTTTGGCAGCAACGAGGAAGACTTGTTTGGCATCAAGGACGCGCTGCCGCCGACCTGGACCTACCTGTCAGCGCGCGCGCCGATGCCGGTGGACCCGCATGGCTATCGCTGGTTTACCAAGACCCCGGGGGGCGGTGATTACGACGGTGAGACCGCCGACTTGCAACGCAGCGCCAAGCTGATCGAAGACTTTGTGGGAAAGACCACGGCCAAATACCACACTCAGAGTGATCGGGTGTTCCTGGTGGGGTTCAGCCAGGGTGCGATCATGTCTTACGAGGTGGGCTTGCGAAAGCCTGAGTTGGTGCGTGGGATCGCGGCGTTGAGCGGCAGTGTGTTGCCGGTGCTCAGGGCTGAGCTCAAACCCAGCGGATCATTGGGTAAGTTGGCGATCTTTATTGGCCACGGTACGTTGGACCAGGCTCTGCCGTATGCTTCAGCAACGCGGGCGAATGAAATTTTGGTGGGGCTTGGGTTGACGCCACAGTTTCATGGGTATCCGGGGATGCCGCATACCGTGAGTGAGGTGGAAGTGCAGGATTTGAAGGCTTGGTTGGAGAAAAGCCTGGAGTAAGCGTGGTTGGTAGATGTGGGTACATATCCATTGCTGCGGTAACGGCGGCTTAGGGTTCCGCTCTTAGGCGGGTCACTTTTGGCAAACGCCCGGAATGCCGGCCCAGCCAAAAGTAACCAAAAGGGCTCTTGCCCCACCACTCGGAGCCTCGCCTAAGCTCGGCATGCCAGAGTGAAGGCTTGAATCCGCGGGCCGCCGCGATGGGCCATCCTTGGCCCATCGTGGTTAACGGGGCCTGTCAGATCAAAAGCAAGAGCACTGAGTGGTAGAAGCAAAAGCAGGACAGAAGCAGAGCACCACCACATCTAGCTGATGTAATGAGATCCCACTGTGGGAGCGGGCTTGCTCGCGAAGGCGGTGGTTCAGCCAGCTCATGTGTAACTGACCCACCGCCTTCGCGAGCAAGTCGAGTCGTCGCACCGCCGCTCCCACAGTTGATTGAGTTCAGTTTCAGAGATCAGGTCGGCTGTCAGGCCGCCTCGGTTTTGCTTTTGATTTGCTTCAACCACTCAGGTCGGCTACTAGGCCGCCGTGCTCTTGCTTTTGATCTTGATCTGAGGCGCCCCGTTAAACCACGCTGGCCGAACGCAGGCTTTGGAGCGGGGGTAAACCGGCAGGACGCCGGTTTAGCCGCGATGGGCCAAGGATGGCCCATGGCGGCGGCCCCCGCTCCAAAGCCGGAGTGAGGGCACACCGAGCCTAGGCGAGGTGCCGAGTGGTGGGGCAAGAGCCTTTTGGTTACTTTTGGGCTCTTTCAAAAGTGACCCGCCGTAAGGGCGGAACCAATATCAGCCAATACCGCAGCAACGGATATGTACAAGGTCAACCGCCAACCCCAGCAGGCACCAAAAACGCCGCCTCCAACAACTGCCGCGTATAAGCATGCTGCGGCTCAGCAAAAATCGCCGCCGCGTCCCCCTGTTCCACCACCTGCCCATGCTTGACCACCATCAACTGGTGACTCAGCGCCTTGACCACCGCCAAATCATGGCTGATAAACAGATAGGTGAGGTTGTACTTGGCCTGCAAACTGCGCAACAACTCCACCACCTGCCGCTGCACCGTTCGATCCAACGCCGACGTCGGTTCATCCAGCAAAATCAAGCGTGGCTTGAGCACCAACGCACGAGCAATGGCAATCCGCTGCCGCTGGCCACCGGAAAACTCATGCGGATAACGATGCCGCGACTCCGGGTCCAGCCCAACCTCGCGCAGCGCCGCAATAATCGCCGCTTCCTGCTCAACAGCCGTGCCCATCTTGTGAATCCGCAACCCCTCGCCAACAATCTCGCTGACACTCATCCGCGGGCTCAAACTGCCGAACGGGTCCTGAAACACCACCTGCATTTCCCGCCGCAACGGCCGCACCTGTTGCTGGCTAAGCCGGTCCAGTTGCTGGCCTTCAAAGCGAATCCCACCAGTGCTCGCAATCAAGCGCAAAATCGCCAGGCCCAGGGTGGATTTGCCCGAACCACTCTCACCGACGATGCCCAAGGTCTGGCCCTGGGGCAGGCTGAAATTGATGCCGTCCACCGCCTTGACGTAATCCACGGTGTTACGCAAAAAGCCCTTCTTGATCGGAAACCACACTTTCAGGTTATCGACTTCCAGCAACGGCGGCCCGACCTCATTGGTCGCAGGCCCACCACTGGGTTCAGCCGCCAGCAATTCCTGGGTGTAAGGATGTTGGGGCGCCTGGAACAGCGTCTCGCAATCGCCTTGTTCAACGATGCAACCCTTCTGCATTACGCACACACGATGGGCGATGCGCCGCACCAGGTTCAGGTCATGGCTGATCAGCAACAACGCCATGCCCAGCCGCGCCTGCAACTCCTTGAGCAACTCGAGAATCTTCAATTGCACCGTGACGTCGAGGGCCGTGGTCGGCTCGTCGGCGATCAGCAGTTCCGGCTCGTTGGCCAGGGCCATGGCGATCATCACCCGCTGACGCTGGCCGCCGGACAGCTCGTGGGGCAGGGCCTTGAGGCGCTTGTGCGGCTCCGGGATGCCCACCAACTCGAGTAATTCCAGAGTGCGCCGGGTGGCGACTTTGCCGGTAAGGCCTTTGTGCAGGCCGAGCACTTCGTTGATCTGCTTCTCGATGCAGTGCAGCGGGTTCAACGAGGTCATCGGCTCCTGGAAGATCATCGCAATGCGGTTGCCGCGAATATGCCGCAGGGTTTTTTCCTTGAGGGTCAGCAGGTCTTGCCCGGAATAACTGATGGTGCCCGCCGGATGACGGGCCAGCGGGTAGGGCAGCAGGCGCAGGATCGAGTGGGCGGTGACCGATTTGCCCGAGCCGCTTTCGCCGACCAGGGCCAGGGTTTCGCCGCGCTTGATATCGAAGCTGACGTTGTTGACCACGCGGTGGTGGTGTTCGCCGGTGACGAACTCGACGCAGAGGTCGCGGACTTCGATCAGATTGTCCTGATTCATCTCATTTCCTCGGGTCGAAGGCATCGCGAGCGGACTCGCCGATAAACACCAGCAAACTCAACATGATCGCCAGTACGGCAAAGGCACTCATGCCCAGCCACGGCGCTTGCAGGTTGGATTTGCCCTGGGCCACCAGTTCACCCAATGACGGTGAGCCGGCTGGCAGGCCGAAGCCGAGAAAATCCAGGGCGGTGAGGGTGCCGATGGCGCCGGTGAGAATGAACGGCATGAAGGTCATGGTCGACACCATGGCATTGGGCAGGATATGCCGGAACATGATCGCGCCGTTTTGCATGCCCAGCGCCCGCGCCGCACGCACGTATTCCAGGTTGCGCCCGCGCAGGAACTCGGCGCGCACCACGTCGACCAGGCTCATCCACGAGAACAGCAGCATGATGCCCAGCAGCCACCAGAAGTTTGGCTGCACGAAGCTGGCGAGGATGATCAGCAAATAGAGCACTGGCAACCCGGACCAGATCTCCAGGAAGCGCTGCCCGGCCAGATCGACCCAGCCGCCGTAAAAGCCCTGCAAGGCCCCGGCGATCACGCCGATGATCGAGCTGAGCACCGTGAGCGTCAGGGCAAACAGCACCGACACGCGAAAGCCGTAGATCACCCGCGCCAGTACATCGCGGCCTTGGTCATCGGTGCCCAGCAGGTTGACAGAGGAGGGCGGGGCCGGCGCCGGTACTTTGAGGTCGTAGTTGATGCTCTGGTAGCTGAACGGGACCGGCGCCCACAGCGTCCAGGCGTCCTTGGCTTTGAGCAGTTCCTGGATGTACGGGCTCTTGTAGTTGGCCTCCAGCGGGAATTCGCCGCCAAACGCGGTTTCCGGGTAGCGCTTGAGCGCGGGGAAGTACCAGCCGCCGTCGAAGTGCACGGCCAGCGGCTTGTCGTTGGCGATCAGCTCTGCGCCCAGGCTGAGCACGAACAGAATCAGGAACAGCCACAGTGACCACCAGCCACGCTTGTTGGCCTTGAACCGCTCGAACCGGCGGCGATTGAGGGGGGATAAGTTCATCTCAATGCTCCCGGCTGGCAAAGTCGATACGCGGATCGACCAGGGTGTAGGTAAGGTCGCCGATCAGTTTCACCACCAGCCCCAGCAAGGTGAAGATAAACAGCGTGCCGAAGACCACCGGGTAGTCACGGTTGATCGCCGCTTCAAAGCTCATCAGGCCCAGGCCGTCGAGGGAGAAGATCACTTCGACCAGCAACGAGCCGGTGAAGAAAATCCCGATAAACGCCGAGGGGAAGCCGGCGATCACCAGCAGCATGGCGTTACGGAACACATGGCCGTAGAGCACGCGGTGGTTGGTCAGGCCCTTGGCCTTGGCGGTGACCACGTATTGCTTGTTGATCTCGTCGAGAAAGCTGTTTTTGGTCAGCAGGGTCATGGTCGCGAAGTTGCCGATCACCAGTGCGGTGACGGGCAGGGCCAAATGCCAGAAATAATCGAAGATCTTGCCGCTCCAGCTCAGCTCATCGAAATTGTTCGAGGTGAGCCCGCGCAACGGAAACCAGTCCAGGTAACTGCCGCCGGCAAACACCACGATCAGCAGGATCGCAAACAGGAACGCCGGGATCGCATAGCCGACGATGATTGCCGAGCTGGTCCACACGTCGAAGTGGCTGCCGTGTCGCGTGGCCTTGGCGATCCCCAGCGGGATCGACACCAGGTACATGATCAGCGTGCTCCATAACCCGAGGGAGATCGACACCGGCATCTTTTCCTTGATCAGGTCGATGACCTTGGCGTCTCTGAAGAAGCTGTCGCCGAAATCCAACTGGGCGTAGTTCTTGACCATGATCCACAAGCGTTCCGGCGCCGACTTGTCGAAGCCGTACATCTTCTCGATTTCCTTGATCAACGCGGGGTCCAGGCCCTGGGCGCCACGGTAGCTGGAGCCGGCCACCGAGACTTCGGCACCGCCACCGGCGATGCGGCTGGTGGCGCCTTCAAAGCCTTCGAGCTTGGCGATCATCTGTTCCACCGGGCCACCGGGAGCGGCCTGGATGATGATGAAGTTGATCAGCAAAATCCCAAACAGCGTGGGGATGATCAGCAACAGGCGGCGAACAATATAGGCCAGCATTTAATCGCCTCCGCTCGCCGGGTCGGCGCTCGTGTCCAGGGTAACGGCAGGTTTCACGTCAGGCTTGGCCCACCAGGTGGAGGTGCCGACGTCGTAGCGCGGCGAGACTTTGGGGTGCCCCAAGTGGTCCCAGTACGCCACGCGGAAGGTCTTGATGTGCCAGTTGGGGATCACGTAATAGCCAAACTGCAATACGCGGTCCAGGGCCTTGGCGTGGGCGATCAGGCTTTGACGCGAGTTGGCGTCGATCAGCTCTTCGACCAACTGGTCGACGGCCGGGTCCTTGAGCCCCATATAGTTGCGGCTGCCGGGTTTGTCGGCGCTGGAAGACGCCCAGAACTCGCGTTGTTCGTTACCCGGCGAGGTGGATTGCGCAAAGCTGCCCACCAGCATGTCGAAATCGCGCGAGCGCAGGCGGTTGATGTACTGCGAAACGTCAACGCGTCGAATGACGAGGTTGATGCCCAGGTCGGCCAGGTTGCGCTTGAACGGCAGCAGGATGCGCTCGAACTCGGTCTGGGACAGCAGAAACTCGATGGTCACCGGTTTGCCGGTGGTGTCGACCATCTTGTCGTCGACGATCTTCCAGCCGGCCTCTTGCAACAACTGGTAGGCCTCACGCTGCTGGGTGCGGATCATGCCGCTGCCGTCGGTTTTGGCAGGCGCGTACGCCTGGGTGAAGACTTCGGCGGGGATCTTGTCGCGAAACGGCTCCAGAATCGCCAGCTCATCCGGGCCGGGCAGGCCGGTGGCGGCCATTTCTGAGTTTTCAAAGTAGCTGCGGGTGCGCGTGTACGCGCCGTTGAACAGCTGCTTGTTGCTCCACTCAAAATCCAGCAACAGGCTGATCGCCTTGCGCACCCGCACATCCTGGAACATCGGCTTGCGGGTGTTGAACACAAAACCCTGCATGCCGGTCGGGTTGCCGTTGGGGATTTCTTCCTTGATCAACCGGCCCTGGGCCACCGCCGGAATGTTGTAGGCGTTGGCCCAGTTCTTCGCGCTGAACTCCAGCCAGTAGTCGAATTGCCCGGCCTTCAAGGCTTCCAGCGACACGGTGCTGTCGCGGTAGTAGTCGGTGATGCGGTTATCGAAATTGTAGAAACCTTGGGTCACTGGCAGGTCCTTGGCCCAGTAATTCTTGACCCGCTCGTAGCGCACCATGCGCCCGGGCTTGACCTCGGCGACCTTGTAAGGCCCGCTGCCCAGCGGTATTTCCAGGTTGCCCTTGGCAAAGTCGCGGGTGGCCCACCAATGCTTGGGCAAGACCGGCAATTGGCCGAGGATCAGCGGCAGTTCGCGGTTATTGGTGCGCTTGAACTTGAACAGCACCCGCAGCGGGTCTTCGGCCACCACTTCGTCGACGTCGGCGTAGTAGGTGCGGTAGAGCGGCGAGCCATCCTTGATCAGCGCCTGGAAGGTGAACACCACGTCTTCCGCGCGGATCGGGTGGCCATCATGAAAGCGCGCTTCGGGGCGTAGGTAGAACCGCACCCAGCTGTTGTCCGGGGCTTTCTCGATCTTGCCGGCCACCAGCCCGTATTCGGTGATGGGCTCGTCCAGGCTTTGCATGGCCAGGGTGTCGTAGATCAGCGGCAGGTTGTCCGCTGGCACGCCCTTGCTGATGTAAGGGTTGAGACTGTCGAAGCCGCCCATGCTCGATTCGCGGAAGGTGCCGCCCTTGGGCGCGTCGGGGTTTACGTAGTCGAAATGTTTGAAGTCGGCGGGGTATTTTGGCGGCTCGTTGTAGAGGGTCAGCGCGTGTTGCGGCGCGGCGCTGACCGCGCTGCACAGCAACAGGCTGGCGAGTAATGCACGGCGTAAATACATCATTGGGCTTTCTCCGAAGCTTTCAGCCACCATGCGCTCAGGCCCAGGCTGTAGGGCGGCGTGGTGACAAAGGCGAACCGGTTGCGGTACGCCAAACGATGATAGTTGAGGTACCAGTTGGGAATACTGTAGTGCTGCCACAGCAGCACTCGGTCGAGGGCGCGGCCGGCGGCCAATTGTTCTTCGCGGGTTTGCGCCGCCAGCAGTTGCTCCAGCAGGCGATCGACCAGCGGGTTGGCGATGCCTGCGTAGTTCTTGCTGCCCTTGATCGCGGCTTGGCTTGAGTGGAAGTACTGCCACTGTTCAAGGCCGGGGCTCAAGGTCTGGTTGAGGGTGATCAGGATCATGTCGAAGTCGAACTGATCCAGGCGCTGCTTGTATTGCGCGCGGTCAACGGTGCGCAGGCGCGCGTCGATGCCGATGCTGATCAGGTTCTCGACATACGGCTGCAGGATGCGCTCCAAGTTCGGGTTGACCAGCAGGATTTCAAAGCGCAGCGGTTGCCCGTCACTGTTGAGCAGGCGTTGCCCCGACAGCTTCCAGCCGGCTTCGCCCAACAAGGCCAGGGCGCGGCGCAGGGTCTCGCGTGGGATACCGCGACCGTCGGTCTGCGGCAGGCTGAAGGCTTGAGTAAACAGGTTGGCCGGCAACTGGTCGCGGTACGGCGAGAGCATCAGCCATTCATGGCCCACCGGCACGCCGGTCGCGGAAAACTCGCTGTTGGGGTAGTAACTCAAGGTGCGCTTATAGGCGCTGCTGAACAGGGTGCGGTTGGTCCATTCAAAGTCGAACATCAACCCCAAGGCTTCGCGCACCTTGGTCTGGGCGAAGGTTGGCCGCCGCGTGTTCATGAACAGGCCCTGGCTCTGGGTCGGGATCTGGTGGGCGATCTGCGCCTTGATCACTTCGCCCCGGTTGACCGCCGGGAAGTTATAGCCGGTGGCCCAGTTCTTGGCCTGGTGTTCGATATAGATATCGAATTCGCCGGCCTTGAAGGCTTCGAAGGCCACGTCGCTGTCGCGGTAGAACTCCACTTCGACCTTGTCGTAGTTGTAGAAGCCCCGGTTGACCGGCAGGTCTTTGCCCCAGTAATCCTTGACCCGTTCGAACACCAACTGCCGCCCAGGGGTGACCTGGGTGATGCGGTACGGCCCGCTGCCTAAAGGCGGTTCGAAGGTGGTGGCCTTGAAGTCGCGGTTTTTCCAATAGTGCTGGGGCAATACCGGCAGTTCGCCCAGGCGCAGGATCAGCAACGGGTTGCCGGCGCGCTTGAACACAAAGCGGATACGGTGGCGGCTAAGGATGTCGACCCGCGCCACTTCCTGCAGGTTGGTGCGGTACTGCGGGTGGCCTTCGGTTAGCAAGGTGCGATAGGAAAACGCCACGTCGTAGGCGGTGATCGGTTTGCCATCGTGGAAGCGCGCTTGTGGGCGCAGGTTGAACACCACCCAGCTGCGATCCTCGCTGTACTCCACTGACTCGGCAATCAGCCCATAACTGGAGGTGGGCTCATCGCCGGACGGCGCGTACTGGCCGGTGCCGACCATCAAGGGCTCGTTCAGCTCATTGACGCCGTATTGCAGGAAATTGGGGGTGGACACCGGGCTTGAGCCCTTGAAGGTGTACGGGTTGAGCGTGTCGAAGGTGCCAAATGCCATGACCCGCAATGTCCCGCCTTTCGGCGCTGCAGGGTTTACCCAATCGAAGTGGGTGAATTTGGCCGGGTACTTGAGCGTGCCGAACTGCGTGTAACCGTGGCTCTCGGTAATCGTCGCGTTCGCACCAAAGCTCAAGGCCAGACTTATTAGTAGAAGGAGGGGACGCTTCAAGTCAGAGATCCGATCCAGGCGGCTTGGGCTTTATGATCGGTACAGTAACAGCTTGTTCCGGTTGGAAAAAGGCTGCTGAAAACACCCCGCTTGGGGGCTGCTAAGGTATTGAACTGTGTGGAGAACAAATGTGGGAGCTGGCTTGCCTGCGATGCAGGCAACGCGGTGTATCAGGGGCACCAGGGTGATGCTATCGCAGGCAAGCCAGCTCCCACACAAGCCAGCTCGCCACAGCAAGCCTGCTTGCGCAGAGGTTTATCTTGGCCCGGAAACCACCAGCATCTGCCCAGGTTTCAACGCCTGGCCGGTGCGCGGGTTCCAGCGCTTGAGATGTTGCATCTCAACGTTGAAGCGCTTGGCGACGATGTACAGCGAGTCGCCTTTCTTGACCTTGTACTGCACCGGCTTCTTGGCGCCGGCCTTGGCCACCAGCTTGCGCGTGTCTTGCATCACCAGGGTCTGGCCGACCTTGAGGGCCTGGCCGTTGAGCTTGTTCCAGCGCTGCAGGTCATGCACATCGACCTTGTTCGCCTTGGCGATCAACGTGAGGTTGTCGCCATTGCGCACCTTGTAGTTGCGGGTGCGCCCGGCCACTCGCGTGGTCTCAACTTCGTCGAATACCTGCTTTTTAGGGCGCATCGCCAGCAATTCTTCCGGCTTCATCGTCGAAAGGGTGCTAGTGAGCAGTTGCGCCTTGGAACTCGGCACCAGCAAATGCTGGGGGCCATCGAGTGTAGTGCGTTGTTTCAAGGCCGGGTTGAGCTGGAAGAGCTCGTCTTCGTCGATTTCAGCCAGCGCGGCAACCCGTGAGAGGTCCATGCTTTGCTTGACTTCAACCACTTCGAAGTACGGTGTGTTGGCAATCGGGTTCAGGTTGACGCCGTAGGCCTCGGGGGCCAGTACCACCTGAGACAGCGCCAGGAACTTGGGCACGTAGTCCTTGGTTTCCTGGGGCAGGGGCAGGTTCCAGTAGTCAGTGGGCAGGCCGAGCTTCTCGTTACGCTCGATGGCCCGGCTGACCGTGCCTTCGCCGGCGTTGTAGGCCGCCAGGGCCAGCAGCCAGTCGCCGTTGAACATGTCATGCAGACGCGTCAGATAGTCCAGGGCGGCGGTGGTGGAGGCGGTGATGTCGCGGCGGCCGTCATAGGCGCGGGTCTGGCGCAGGTTGAAGTAGCGCCCGGTGGAGGGGATGAACTGCCACAAGCCGACTGCATCGCTGCGCGAATAGGCCATTGGGTTGTAGGCACTTTCAATCACTGGCAGCAGCGCCAGCTCCAGGGGCATGTTGCGTTCTTCAAGGCGTTCGACGATGTAATGAATGTAGAGGCTGCCGCGTTCTCCGGCGTTCTCCAAAAAGGACGGGTTGCTGGCGAACCACAAACGCTGTTGCTCGATGCGTGGGTTGACACCTAAGCCGTCCTGCAATTGAAAGCCCCGTCGCATGCGTTCCCAGACATCCTGGGGCACTTCGGGGCTGGGCTTCTCTGATAGCCAAATAGGTTTTTGCTTGATCTTGACGGCAAGATTGGGTTTGGGTTGCACGGTGGATTGTGCAGCGTAATTAGTCGATTGGCAGCCCGCCAGAGTAGCGGACACAGCCACCGCCACGGCTTGAGCCAGGCGGGTCAATGCGTCTGAAGAAATGGAATTACGAATAGATGACGACATTGGCTGGAAGTAAGTTCCGGGCAAAAATGTCGGGCGATTCTAGAAAGCGCTTTGGTTCCGGTCAACCATTCAGAAATTTCGTATCAGATTGCATCCTGTTAGAACTTATCTTTCCATGCCCTCAAGCTAGCAAACACCTCGGCCCCAGAGCGGTTATCGCGCCCATTCCGTTCGTCTGCTTTTTGTTTAACGGATGTTTCAGCGGTACGTAGAAAAGGGTTAGTGCGTTTTTCCAGGGCCAGGTTGGACGGCAGCGTGATTTCGCCGCGAGCCCGCAGCTGCTTGACGGCTTCCACTCGCTCGGCGATATCGGTGTTATCCGGCTCCACGGCCTGGGCGAATTTAAGGTTACTTTGTGTGTACTCGTGGGTGCAGTAAACCAGTGTTTCGGCAGGCAACGCGGTGAGGCGTTCCAGCGAGGTGTACATCTGTTCCGGCGTGCCTTCGAACAGTCGTCCGCAACCGGCGGCAAACAGCGTGTCGCCACAGAACAGCAGGCCCAGGTGGTAAAAGGCGATATGCCCAAGGGTGTGGCCCGGCACGCTATAAATGTCGAAGTCCAGGCCCAATACGGTGACACGGTCGTTATCTTGCAAGGCGACGTCCCGAGCCGGGATCTTCTCGTTCGCCGGGCCGTAGACCTTGGCGCCAGTAACACTTTTCAGTTGCTCGACGCCGCCGACATGATCATGGTGATGGTGGGTGATCAGGATGTCGCTGAGGCTCCACTGCGGGTTCTGCTTGAGCCAGGCCAGCACCGGCGCGGCATCGCCGGGGTCGACCACGGCGCAGCGCTGGGTTTGCGGGTCCTGTAACAACCAGATGTAGTTGTCGGTGAACGCGGGTAGGGCACTGATCTGTATCATTCTTCGATTCGCCAAGCTGAACACATTGGTGCATCTTAGAACGTCTAGGCGAGTTGGAGAATGCAATGACTGATAAAGCGTTCGCCCAGGCCGATCCTGAGTGGCTGGCCCTGATCAGCGCAGCCCGTGAGTGGCTGTCCGGGCCCATCGGGCAATTTTTGCTGGACGAAGAGCGGCGCATGCTCGAAGACGAGCTGGGCCGGTTCTTTGGTGGCTATCTGGTGCATTACGGCCCATCGGCCCAAACGCCGCCTGCTGCGCCCCAGGTGCAACGTAACGTGCGCCTCGGTGCGCCGTTGCCGGGCGTCGAGATTGTGTGCGAGGAGCAGGCCTGGCCCTTGAGCGAGCATGCCGCCGACGTGGTGGTGTTGCAGCATGGCCTGGATTTCTGCCTGTCGCCCCACGGTTTGCTGCGCGAAGCCGCAAGCAGTGTGCGCCCTGGTGGCCATTTGCTGATTATCGGCATCAACCCCTGGAGCAGTTGGGGCCTGCGCCATGTATTCGCCCATGACGCCCTGCGCCAGGCGCGCTGTATCTCGCCTTCGCGGGTAGGCGACTGGCTGAACCTGCTGGGCTTTGCGCTGGAGAAACGCCGCTTCGGGTGCTATCGTCCGCCGCTTGCGTCGACCAAGTGGCAAGGCCGTCTGGCCGGGTGGGAACGCCGGGCGGGCGCCTGGCAACTGTCGGGTGGCGGCTTCTATTTGTTGGTGGCACGCAAGATCGTGGTCGGGCTGCGGCCGGTACGCCAGGTGCTGCGCCAACCTATGGGCAAGCTGGTGCCGATGCCGATGGCCAAGGTCAATCGCAAGCAAAGCGAACCGTAAAAACTCTTTTTGATTACCGGCCGAGTCTTTCGGCCTCGGGATACTGTCGGTCCATTACCGCCAGCCCGTTTTGATGGATGCAACCGATGACCGATAGCGTAGAACTCTTCACCGATGGCGCCTGCAAGGGCAACCCGGGCCCCGGCGGCTGGGGCGCCTTGCTGGTGTGCAAGGGCGTGGAGAAGGAGTTGTGGGGCGGCGAAGCCAACACCACCAACAACCGCATGGAGCTGATGGGCGCCATTCGTGGGCTGGAAGAACTCAAGCGCCGCTGTGACGTGCTGTTGGTGACCGACTCGCAATACGTGATGAAAGGCATCAACGAGTGGATGGTCAATTGGAAGAAGCGCGGCTGGAAAACTGCCGCCAAGGAACCGGTGAAAAATGCCGACCTGTGGCAACTGCTCGATGAGCAATGCAACCGCCATAACATCACCTGGAAATGGGTGCGCGGGCACATCGGCCACCCAGGTAACGAACGCGCCGACCAGTTGGCCAACCGGGGTGTGGATGATGTGCGGGGCTACAAGCAGAGCTGATGGCGACTCACGTGTTAACATCGCGCCCCTTGATTCACACCACACTGCATACCACCGTTGAGAGCTGAACCCTGATGGCCATCCGATCTGTTGTACTCGATACCGAAACCACCGGCATGCCGGTGACCGATGGTCACCGGATCATCGAAATCGGCTGTGTCGAATTGATGGGTCGGCGCCTTACCGGTCGCCACTTCCACGTCTACCTGCAACCGGACCGTGACAGTGACGAAGGCGCTATCGGCGTCCACGGCATCACCGACGAATTCCTCAAGGGCAAGCCGCGCTTCGCCGAAGTGGCCGACGAGTTTTTCGAGTTCATCAACGGCGCGCAGTTGATCATCCACAACGCGGCGTTCGACGTCGGTTTCATCAATAACGAATTTGCCCTGATGGGGCAGAAGGATCGTGCGGATATCTCCCAGCACTGCTCGATCCTCGACACCTTGATGATGGCCCGTGAGCGTCACCCGGGCCAGCGCAACAGCCTGGATGCCTTGTGCAAACGCTACGGTGTCGACAACTCCGGTCGTGAACTGCACGGCGCCTTGCTCGACTCCGAGATTCTGGCCGACGTTTACCTGACCATGACCGGGGGGCAGACCAGTCTGTCCCTGGCGGGTAATGCCTCTGACGGCAACGGCTCGGCGGAAGGTTCAGGCAACCGCCCTTCGGAAATTCGCCGTCTGCCGGCGGATCGCAAGCCCACTCCGATCATTCGTGCCAGTGAGCAGGATTTGGCTGAGCATGCGACGCGGTTGGAAGCGATTGCCAAGTCGGCCGGTGCGCCGGCGTTGTGGTCGCAGCTGACGCAGCAATAAGATCGGCTGAACTTGATCAAACGGTGGGAGCTGGCTTGCTTGCGATAGCCATAGGTATCTACAAATCTTTTTATGGGTTGAATTCTTTGGTTGTCGCGGGGGCGGTGGGTACATATCCGTTGCTGCGGTAACGGCTTCGTATGGTTCCGCTCTTACAGCCA
>NZ_JBJGXU010000037.1:0-55809 GCF_045447305.1 Pseudomonas sp. D47
TTTATGAAATGCCGGTCACTTTCAGGGAGCGTCGATAGAAGAATCATCTGTTTGAGGAATTCTATGATTTGCGGCTCACCGATATCGTTGTGGTTCTTGATCAAGTCACCGCTCACGCTCACGTTCATATAGGGATTTCTATCTCCCAACTGAGTGCGCTCTAGAGTGAGGCCCGCAATCGTTAACCGTGTACTCGGTTGTCCACCGGCTGCCCAGGCTTTCATAAGGGGTTGTGTATCGGGATGACCAGGCGCTGCCTTATACAACTCATGGGTGATGTAGGGCTGGTAATGCCCGACAGTCGTGAGGTTCTTCTTGTCCCAACCATCTCTCTCGAACACCGTGTTAAAGCGTCGGCCCAAAGGAAATAATACTCCGGTGGCATCGTCCGCCTTAGAGGTGAGGATCACTTCTACTGGCAACTGCTGCGCGGGGAACCAAGTGCGGCGGGAAACGATATCGTGCAAGCCTGAGTAGCGTTGGGCTTCAAATGCCGGATTAATCAGCACCACTAGGTTGCCGAATCCCTCTACGTCCAGCTGACAGCCGTAGTCGCCCCCCTTTGTGCGTATGGCACGGTCCTCAAGGATCTGCCCAATGGACGACTGCACCACCAGCCCACCAAAGCTGTGCCCGATGACAACCAGTTTGGTTTGACTGGTTATATCCTGTCCTGCGGCGATATGTTTTCCGCAGCGGTTTTCCTCAGTGGACTGGGTATTCCCGGCGCCGCTTTTACTCTTGGCTTCGAATGCAGCATCGCGGGCCTTGCTGTCCTGGGTACGCTTGATTAGTTCTATTCGGCTGAGCAGTTCAGTCACTTCCCCGTGGCCTACCTTCTCTGCAGTATTTTTGCGATCCCAGAAGGTCACGTTATTAATCGGACCTAGCGCCAGAGAGTCACCTCGCCAACCGACATAAACGCCGGCGACCTCCCTGGCAGGTCGTCCAGAGGCAGCCTCTGCCACCGCTAGGTTAGCCAACACGGTACGGAACGTGTTGATATTGCCATCTCCCTCCTCTGACGAGTGGTGCCAGCCATGGACGAAAACCACTATCAGTAAGTCCTTGGCGGCGGCCTCAGTATTCAGTTGATTGATCACGGCCTCCATCCCCTGACGCTGCCACAGATCGCCCTGATCGTTAAATTCGACAAAGCCTAGAAGATAGTCACCTGGAGAGGCGCTGGTGCCGGCGTGCCATTGCAGAGTTGCCTTCGAGCAATCCGCCTTATTTGTTGCACATAACGTGTTCTCAGTTCGATACGGCATATACGGTGCGCAGGCCCCAAGGACCATGACTAGGCACAGAGTGGCGGCAGCGGCGATAGGCTTCATTGGCAGCTCCTGTATCGGCGGTAATACTGTAGAAGAAGCACAGGCTCCCGAAAGTACCGTCGTGTTCGGCCAGTCTTGCCAAAGTCGACAAGTCACTCACTTGGTTATATTCAAGAGCGCTCATTTTCTCAGGCACTGGCCACTTCCATTACTTGGCTTTGGATTCAACGATAGAAGCAACGGATATCCAAGATTAGTGTTTTTTGCGATATACATAAGTCCAGATCAGCACGATCTGTAGCGCGTACATGAGCTACGTACAGAACTTTTTCGAGTCTAAGCGTGGGGCGCGCCTACGCGTTCCAACACTCATCACCTGAACTTAACAGGGTTGCATCCCATGCCTTTACAGGTAGATGAGCTTTTCGAATAGATCCTAAGGTTCTGCCAGTTGTCTAGCGACAGTGACTACAAGACCACTCAATCTTTTCGAATAGGAAACTCCAAGCGAAAGCGCGTTCCTGATTGACTGCTATCTACGGTCACCCGGCCGCCATGCAGGTGCATGATTGAGCGAACGATCGCTAACCCCAAGCCACCAGAATCGTCCGGCTGATTGCGTGACGGGTCGCACCGGTAAAAGCGTTCAAACAGTCGAGGTAGATGTTGCGCTGAAATCGGCTGGCCTTGGTTGTGCACAGTGACTTCAATCCTGTCCTCACACATCACACTGCTAATCGTCACGGGCGCAGCGCGAGCCCCATAACGCAGTGCGTTGGCGAGCAGGTTAGCCAATGCTCGACGGATCAAGGCCGGGTCAGCCCGCAACTGATCATGGGCTTGATTGATTAGCGTGACATCACGCTCTTGCGCCACGCCTTCAAAATACTCACACAGTTGCCCTACTAGATCGTGCAGGTTGATGAACTCATCACTTACAGATGCATGCGACTGCTCAGTACGCGCGAGAAACAGCATGCTGTCGATCATTCGCGCTAGACGCTCATACTCTTCCTGATTGGAAACCAACAGGTTCTGATAGTCCTCGATTGAACGACCATACCTCAGGGATTGTTGGGTATGCCCCATCAGGTTAGTGAGCGGGGTACGCATCTCATGGGCGAGGTCCTCTGAGAATCGTGATAGCTGGGCGAACCCGTCTTCAAGGCGTGCAAGCATCTTATTAAGCGCTTGGCTGAGCGCTTGCAGTTCACTCAGTTCGTTGAACTCATCCAGCCGCAGATGCAGATGGTGTACATCAATTGCGGCAGCGAGCTTTGCCAGCAGGCGCACAGGTCGTAAGCCTCGCTGACTGACCCACCCGCCGAGCACAAAAGCCAGCAGCGCGCCGAGGGACATCGCGAGCCAAAGCTTGAGTCGGTAAGCGCCCAGCATCTGCTCGCGCTCACTCAACAACTTGCCAGCGATCAGGGTCAAGCC
Organism: Pseudomonas sp. D47; assembly: GCF_045447305.1. Taxonomy (NCBI): domain Bacteria; kingdom Pseudomonadati; phylum Pseudomonadota; class Gammaproteobacteria; order Pseudomonadales; family Pseudomonadaceae; genus Pseudomonas; species Pseudomonas sp. D47. The sequence goes on from NZ_JBJGXU010000037.1 coordinate 2,718, forward strand.
GCGACCACCCTGCATGACATGCTGCCAGGCAAACCGCACCGACACTGAAGAGTGGCCGTCACCGAGCTGAGCCTGGGCTGCGGCAGGTAACTTGGGCAAGCTCATGCTTACGGGGTTGATCTCGATCAGCACCTGGCCAGTGTCATCGACAATCCACAGCAGATTGTCGCGATTGCCCAGCATGTTTTCGTAGAGCTTGGACCGATTTCTGAGTTGCTCGATGCTGACACTGTCGTTGATCAACGCCTGCATGCGCTCCAGGCGCCCAAGCAGGGCCTGGTCATCGCGCCATGCGATTTCTCGCTGTAACGACTGATATAGATAGAAACCAATGGTGCCCAGCAGCAGCGCACTGACTAACGCGAACATGACCGCCAGGCGCAAGCTCAGGGCACGCGGAAACAGGTTCAGGATTGCACCTCAAGCATGTAGCCGATGCCACGCACGGTGTGTATCAATTTAAGCGGGTAAGGATCGTCAACCTTGGCGCGCAGTCGTCGGATGGCGACATCGACCACATTGGTATCACTGTCGAAGTTCATCTGCCAGATCTGTGAGGCAATCAACGAGCGCGATAGCACCTCCCCTTCCCGACTGAGTAGCAGGTGCAACAGGGCAAATTCCTTGTTGGTCAGGGTCAGGCGTTCACCCTGACGCGTAACCTTACGTCGCAACAGATCCAGGCTCAGGTCTGCAACCAAGAACTGCTCGACCTCACGGGGCGGCCCCCTGCGCAGCAGGGTACGTACGCGTGCCAACAACTCGGCATAGGAAAAAGGCTTGACCAGGTAATCATCGGCCCCTGACTCAAGCCCCTTGACCCGATCCTCCACAGAGTCCCTCGCGGTAAGAAAAAGCACCGGGGTTTGCCACTTGCGACGAATAATTTGAAGCAATTGCCATCCGTCCAGGCCCGGCAGCATGACGTCCAGAATGATCAAGTCGAACTCACTTTCCTGCGCCAGATACTGGCCCTCCAGGCCATCCAAGGCGACCTCAACCACGTAGCCCGATTCAGTCAGGGCTTTACGGAGGTAATCCGCTGTTTTCGCTTCATCTTCAACGACCAAGATACGCATCTTTTCCTCCCAAACAGGCGCATAGGCTAGCGCGCCCGACCGATTTGGCACATTACATCTTGGTAATCATGAGGCAATCATTCTGACGGAATGCACGGGTCATCATGTCTGGCGATGACTCAGCCAGACAAAACAAAGGAAAAAGCATGCGTATAAGCCTATCGACCTCATTGCTGATGTCACTCGCAATGAGCTCTGCGCTCGCCGTTGCAGCCCCGGACAAAGTTGTGCAGCGCAACGACGTGTCACTGGCAATGGCCAATGATTTGCTAAATGCCGCGCTGGCCGCTTGTCATGCCGATGGGCGTACAGGTGTGGCTGCAATTGTCGACCGTGGAGGCAATTTAGTCGCCCTGCAGCGCGACGATAACGTTGGCCCACATAACACATTAGCCGCCCAACGTAAGGCCTATACCGCCCTATCGACCAAGACGCCAACACGACTATTGGCAGAGCGTGCTCGCAGTACACCCGATGCTGAAAACCTCAACACCCTGGATGAGCTATTGCTGCTGGGCGGCGGAGTGCCGTTGTTGTTTGAAGGGCAAGTCATTGGCGCTATCGGAGTGGCCGGTGCCGGCGGGGCAGCATTCGATGAAGGTTGCGCATTAGTCGCGATCAACAAAATTTTACCTGCTGTTAAAAACTAAGGACATCATCATGACTGTATTAAAAGCGCTCTTCGCTGGCGTTGTATTGAGTGTCGTCTCGTCACTGGCATCAGCGGCAGCAAACCCGCTCAGCGTGCATGTACTCAACTTACAAGATGGTTTGCCGTCGCCGGGTGTCAATGTCACGTTGGAAAAACAGGACGGCAAGCGCTGGGACATGCTCAACAACGCTGCGACAAACGAGCAAGGTCGTATTCCCGGGCTGTACCCCGATGGCCAGGCTCTGGAGAAAGGCACCTACCGTGTCACCTTCAAAACCGGTGAGTGGTTCAAAGCTCACAAAATCTCAAGTTTCTTTCCGGAGGTACCGGTCATTTTTGAGGTAGACGGTACCCTTGCGCACTACCACATCCCATTGCTGCTCAGCCCCTACGGTTTCTCTACCTACAGAGGGAATTGAGTTTCTACCAGACACAGAGACAAGGCCGCCCCTGATTTCATGGGCGGCATTTCTGCTTAATTATTTTGCATCACCCTCTTGACCGTGACCTGCATCGCACCGTTGGACCCATTCACGTCGTAGCTGATGATTTCAGCCCTTCGCCGCGAACCTTAATGGGCCTGGCCAACGCCATCACGCCCCGCTTTGCTGATAATCGCCGGTTGGGAGCGCCCCCTGAACGTAAACACCTTCGCATAGCTTGCCGCCACGAACCTTGATATCGAAGGCACCGCCGATCCCTTCACAAAACTGGGATTACCGTCCGAAGCGCGGTGAAAGAACAGTGCCCATTGTCAGTCTGTTTATTTCGGCATATCTTGTGTAAAACTTATACAAGGTCATGGTCGATGTACAATAAAATGAATTGGCCGCTGACGCTGTACTTTGACGGTGAATGCCCGCTGTGTGCGCGCGAAATCAAGCTCCTGCGCGGACATGCCGTAAAGGATCGACTGCTTTTTGTGGACATCAGCAGCGGTGCATTCGACGCCAAGGCACTTGGGTTTACGTTCGAGCACATGCAGTCCTCGCTGCACGCCCGTTTTGCTGATGGACGCTGGGTAACCGGTCTGGACGCCACCCTTTGGAGCTGGCGAGCTGCCGGTTTGGGTTTTTGGGCAACGCCACTGACGTGGCGTGCATTGCGCCCGTTGTTTGAGTTCGGCTATCGCCTCTTCTGCCGCTTACGTCCCCATTTGGCGTGGTTACCTCACCCAGATAGTGGCCGTCGCTGTCTCGATAACCGTTGCGCGGTGCCGGCGCCCAAACCCGCGTCAGACGGGCAGCCCACGTTGAAAAAAAAGCAGCCCTAGAAAGCCTCGCCTTGTCATGGCCCCGACAAAAAGCCTGGGTCATGGCTGATCTGGCGAACCCTGTGTTATCTGCGTCAGATCGTGCGCAGCAGATACTCTCCCACCGCCAAGGATTGCCGACACATCAAGCGCAGCAAGGCTGCGAGGAATAAAGATGAACCCATCATTAGCCGAACATTACCGTGAAATTCTCGTCGGCGTAGGCGAGAACCCTGAGCGTGAAGGACTGCTGGACACACCCAAGCGCGCAGCCAAAGCGATGCAGTACCTGTGCAATGGCTACACAATGAATCTGGAGGAAGTGATCAATGGCGCATTGTTCGAATCGCAAAACGATGAAATGGTCATCGTGCGCGACATTGAACTGTATTCATTGTGTGAGCATCACATGCTGCCCTTCATCGGCAAGGCTCATGTAGCGTACATCCCCACCGGAAGGGTACTGGGCCTGTCAAAGGTGGCCCGAGTGGTGGATATGTTCGCCCGTCGCCTACAGATCCAGGAAAACCTTACCAAACAAATTGCCGACGCCATTCAGCACATCACCGATGCCGCCGGCGTGGCGGTGGTCATTGAGGCGAAGCACATGTGCATGATGATGCGGGGCGTGGAGAAACAAAATTCGGTGATGACCTCATCGGTAATGCTGGGCGCCTTTCGCGAGTCCTCCGCTACGCGTCACGAGTTCCTGCAACTGATAGGACGACTGGGTTAACACCAACAAATCGCATCAGACCGCAGGAGAGCCTAGATGAACAGTCCCTTCAAAATGAACTCCCTTGGTGAGGGCTACCGTGCCCTCGTGATAGGCGCCAGCGGGGCGCTCGGCTCGGCTTTTTGTGAGTTGCTCAATCAGGACCCGCAGTGTGCGTCTGTGCGTGAGTTGGGGCGCAACAGTGTTCCATGCCTCGATTTGGAGGATGCCGACAGTATCGCCAGAGCGGCAGCCGAATTGACTGAAGAAGCACCGTATCAGTTGATCTTACATGCCGCAGGTCTGCTCCATCGCGACGAAATAAAGCCTGAAAAAAGTTACTCCGCGATTGATGCCGATGCGTTGCAGTCGGTATTTCAAGTCAACACGTTTGGGCCTGCTCTGGTTTTGCGTCACTTCCTGCCCTTGCTGGACGCTCATGGCGCAATGGCGATACTTTCTGCCAAGGTAGGCAGCATCGGCGATAACCGCTTGGGCGGCTGGTACGCCTATCGTGCCTCCAAGGCAGCACTGAACATGCTGATTAAAACGGCTGCCATCGAACTGGCAAGAACGCGGCCTCAGACCCGCTTGTTGAGTCTTCATCCCGGCACCGTCATTTCTGGCCTGTCACACCCCTTTCGTGGTGCCTCTGCAGCCAGGCCGGCCAGCATTGCTGCCCATGAGTTGTTATCTCTGATTGACCGCTTGGCGCCTGCCGACAGCGGTAATTTCTTCGCTTATAACGGAGAGCGCCTTCCCTGGTAGCCGGGCTGAAAAACGCTCAAAACGCCCAAGTTGCCCTAGAATGATATGAAACTCACCGGGGCCCTGAAAATGATAGACGCAGAACTGCTAAAACTGATGGTTGAAACCTCGGATGACGGTATCGTAATTGCCGAGCAGGAAGGCGATGAGAACATCCTGATCTACGCTAACCCCGCCTTCGAACGCCTGACGGGCTACAGCATTGACGAAATTCTGTATCAGGACTGTCGCTTCCTGCAGGGTGATGACCGAGACCAAGCGGGCTTGGCCGTTATCCGCGAGGCAATAAAGATGCATCAGCCTTGCCGGCAAATCATCCGCAACTATCGTAAGGACGGTAGTGCTTTCTGGAATGAGCTGTCGATTACTCCAGTATTCAACGACGCGGATCAACTTACCTACTACATCGGCATCCAGAAGGACGTTAGCGTCGAATTTCAGACTGGCCAGCGCGTGCGCGAACTAGAAGCAGAAATCGCAAGCTTAAAAGCTCAACTGGCTCAATCGCAATGCGAACCCGGACGCTGATCACGCTTGAATGGCGGCCTGAATGAATACTCAATTCACCTCAGCAACCGCTATTGCTCGGGGAATGGCAGTGGCGCATCCCCATCACGGCGCACGGTAAAAACATTGAGTGTCATCGCCACAAATGCGTAGTAACCGTAGACACCTATCAACTCGACTACAGCAGGTTCGTCAAACGTACTGACGGCGTCGGCGTACAGCGCATCATCAACACGACGATACTCATAGATCGCCTTCCCAAGACGATAAACGATAGGTTCGTCATCTCGCTGGAACGCGGGCAAAACCTGCTGTTTGAGAGATTCGATTTCGCGCTGAAACGATTGATCATCTAAAACCAGAACACTGGGTGTGCACATCTTGCCCACTCCTCGCTAATGACGTTAAGTCAAAACTCTGGCGACTCGACATCACCGCACGTACACCAAGCTCTCCCGCACTTTCAGGTCTTTACCTGATGGGACAACTCCACCCCGCCCCCTATTTTACTGCCTTGCCGTCCAGTTCCAGGCGCTTTGCGCCAGGAGCCTCGGGCGACTCTTTCTAGCAGGCGGTGGGAGGCACACGAACCGATGCACAGTGATCAGCAACAGAACGGCTCTTCGCCTAGCAGCGGGCAACCTCTGAAAAGTGACAGTTTGCGCGACAGCGCCATGTTTGCAGCGGCACAGGCCGAAATCGATAAGCTCAATAATATTCACGCGGTTGAACCCGTGGATTGGCAGCGGTTGTCGACGCTCTGTGAGCTTGTTCTCAACAACGAAGGCAAGGACCTGCGGGTTGCCATTTGGCTGTTGTGTGCATGGACCAAGTTGCGTGCAATGGCAGGACTCTGCGCGGGTGTGCACCTGCTTAAGGAGATCGTGTGCCTGCATTGGGACGCCGTGACGCCACCCTCTTCGCGTTTGCGCGCTCGGCGTAATCACGCCCAATGGCTGATCGAGTGGTTGGACAAGACCTTGGTAGAACCTTTCAAACCGCTGGACAGGCTGGCGGCTGAGCGCCTGATCAGCGATTGGGATGCAATCGATGCGTTATGGCGTATGAAGGACGACCAAGCGCCCAGCTTTGCCAAATTGCGTCGTCGCCTGGAACAAATACCCTGTGTTGAGGCGCAGGCGCCCCAACAAGTCACAGTGCAGCCAGCTCAAGAGCCCGAGGTTGCTGACGTCCCAATCAGTGCCCTCCCCGCACTGGCCGCGTCGGACGTAACCTTATTGGACAGCGGTGACGCTATCAACACCATCGACAGCAGTGTCGAGAAGGTGTTCGAGTTGCTGGGCCCGGTGCAGTCCCACTGCATGGATCAGTTTCCCCTACTGCCGTTGGCCTATCGGCTGAATCGTCAGGCGGCGTGGATCACGCTCGACGAGCTGCCTCCCAGCCAGGGGCAGGCAACTCGCCTGCCAGCTCCGCCGCTCACGCTGCGAGACAGTGTCCTGCGTTTGCAGAGCAGCGCGAAGCCGTTGGAGGTGGTGCGCTTTTGCGAAGCTCGGCTCAGCAGTTATCCGTTTTGGCTCGACCTGAATCGCGTCAGTCACGCAGCGCTTGTGAAGGCTGGGGCCAGTGCTGCTGCCAGAGCCTTGGCGCTGGAGGTGCAAGGGCTGGCGGCCCGACTTCCGGGAGTGGTCGAGTTGACCTTCGCTGACGGTACGCCGTTTGCCGATGGCCCCACCCGGGCGTGGCTGGAAAGCCTGGCGCCGTCTACCCCCGTGGTGCCCGCAAACGATCGCATTGAGGCCTGTATAGACGCCGCGCGACACATGGCCAATGAGGGGCGGCTTAACGATGGCTTAGCCGAGCTTCAGCGCTGCATTACCTACACCGCCAGTGCGCGCGACCGTTACAGGCTGCGCGCCTCGCAGTGCGTACTGGTTTATCGGTACGACCCACACCCGGATCTGTGCATTGCGTTGGAGGGGCTGCTGGCGCAGGCCGACGAGCTCAACCTGGAGCAATGGGAGCCGGAACTGATCAAGCCACTGCTGCAAATGATGCTTGAGCACAGCGCCTCGCTTGAATGGTCCCGGCGCTTGTCGCGCCTCGATCTCGACGGCTTCTGGCGCAAGCGCTGTGGGCAACGTGCGGATTGCGCCAACGACTGAACCCGTGACAAGACGCGACCGCGTGTGCGAGTCGCCCACTGAGGAGAAACACCATGGCAAGTGACGGTTCTGTCGCGCCTAAAGAGCGCGTCAATATTGTCTACAAACCGGCGACAGGCGATGCCCAGGAGCAGGTCGAGCTGCCGCTCAAACAACTGGTCATTGGTGACTTCACCCTGCGTGAAGACGACACCCCTGTCGAAGAACTCAAGCCTATTCGGGTCGACAAGGACAACTTCACCGACGTGCTCAAAGGCCAGAACCTGCATCTGCAAATGTCCATCGCCAACTGCCTCTCGGAAGACGCTGCGCCGGATGAACGCCTGGCGGTGAATCTGACGTTCGAGTCGATTCGTGACTTTGAGCCGGATGCGCTGGTGGAACAGGTACCGGAACTCAACCAATTGATTGCCCTACGCGACGCACTTAAAGCTTTAAAAGGCCCATTGGGCAATGTGCCCGACTTTCGCAAGGCGCTACAGGCGTTGATCGAGGACGAAGGTGCACGTGCCCGCTTGCTCGGTGAGCTGGGCGTTGAGGAAAAGGAGTAGAGCCATGACTCAAGAAGACACCCAGACCCCGGCCGCGCAAATGCCAGCCACGCAACAGCCAGGCTCGCTGCTGGATCAATTGATCGAAACAGCCCGCATAAAGCCCGGCGACGAAGCCTACTCCGTGACTCGCCAAGGTTTGGAGGCGTTTGTCGCACAACTGCTTGAGCCCAGTCGCGCGGTTGAAAAAGTCAGCGCCAACCTGATCGACGACATGATTGCTGCGCTGGACGCCAAGCTGTGCCGTCAGGTCGACGCAATCTTGCACGATGAGCGTTTTCAAAAACTTGAGTCGTCATGGCGCTCGTTGAAATTCTTGGTTGATCGCACTGATTTTCGTGAAAACAACCGCCTGGAAATGCTCAGTGTGGCCAAGCAAAAACTCCTCGATGACTTTGAAGATGCGCCGGAAATCACCCGCTCGGGCCTGTACAAGGCGGTCTACAGCGCGGAGTTCGGGCAGTTCGGCGGCCAGCCGTTCGGCGCCATTATCGGCAATTTCGAGTTCAGCCCTGGCTCGCAGGACATCAAGCTGTTGCAGTCCATCGCGTCGGTATCAGCCATGTCGCACGCGCCATTTATTGCAGCAGCAAGCCCGCAATTCTTTGGTGTCGACAGCTTCTCCCAACTGCCCAACCTGAAAGACCTGCAGGCGGTTTTCGAGGGGCCGCAGTTCACTAAGTGGAATGCGTTTCGCGAGAGTGAAGACTCGCGATTCGTAGGCTTGACCTTGCCGCACTTCTTGCTGCGTACGCCTTACGGAGAAGAGACGGTGCCGGTACGCAAGTTCCGGTACAACGAAAACGTCACGGCCAGCAACCGCGACTTCCTGTGGGGTAATGCGGCCTTCGCGTTTGCCAGCCGATTGTCCGACAGCTTCGCGCAGTATCGATGGTGTGCCAACGTCATCGGCCCGCAAGGTGGCGGTACGGTCAGCGACTTACCGATCTACAACTACGAAGCGATGGGTGAGGTGCAGACCAAGATCCCCACCGATGTGCTGATCTCCGAGCGACGCGAATTCGAGCTGGCCGAGCAGGGTTTTATTGCGCTGACCATGCGCAAAAACACCGACAACGCCGCGTTCTTCTCCGCCAACTCTTGCCAGAAGCCCAAATACTTCGGCAATGACAAAGAAGGCAAGGATGCGGAGTTGAACTACAAGCTCGGCACGCAGCTGCCTTACATCTTCGTGGTCAGCCGCCTGGCTCACTACATCAAGGTGATCCAGCGCGAAAACATTGGTGCCTGGAAAGAGCGCGGCGACTTGGAGTCAGAACTCAACGGCTGGATCCGTCAATACGTCGCCGACATGGACAACCCAGCCGTGGGCGTGCGTAGCCGCCGGCCATTGCGTCAGGCGCAAATCAGCGTCAACGACGTCGACGGCGACCCGGGCTGGTACCGGGTCAGCCTCAAGGTCCGGCCGCATTTCAAGTACATGGGTGCCTCGTTCACCTTGTCGTTGGTCGGCAAGCTAGACAAGAGCTGAAGGCCCGCTGTTGCGCACGCTGCGGTCATTCGCCCTGACGATGGCCGCACCCTTTGAATGATGAGTTTATGAGGCCTCGGTGATGAAAGAAAAACGCCTGCTGGAACGCATTGGCGCCCTGCAGTTGGGCAGCGAACGCTCCCACCTGACCCAGGCTCAAGTGCTGCTGGACTCACTGATGGCGCATCTGAGTCGAATCCTCAACACGCGCCAAGGCAGCGTGCCGATAGACCCGGAATTCGGTGTGCCCGACTTCACTAACCTGGCCGGCAGTTTCGCCACTGGAGAAACCACGCAAATCATCGAGCACATGACACGCATGGTTGCGCGTTACGAGCCCCGCCTGAAATCCCCCTGCATCACGCTGGCGGAACACGGTCGCGAGGTACTGTCGTTGCGCTTCATGCTCGATGGACTGGTGGCGATCGATAATCGCGACATCCCCATTCACCTGTCGACCCTCGTCTCCTGCGACGGGCGTGTCTCGCTGTCGATGCGCTAGGTGGACCATGCAGAACATCTACTATCAGAGTGAACTGAATAACCTGCGGCATTTGGCCGATGAGTTTGCGCAGCGCAACCCTGCCTTGGCGCCCTTGCTCGGCAACGGCTCGGCCAGCGATCCAGATGTAGAACGTCTGCTCGAGGGTGTGGCCTTTCTCACGGGCATGGTGCGTCAGCGACTGGACGATGAGTTTCCCGAATTTGTCCAGGAGCTGGCGCAGTTGCTCTATCCGCAGTACTTGCAGCCGCTGCCGTGCATGACGCTGTTGCAGTTCGCGCCGCGTACGCCGCTCTCGCAGACCCTGCCTATCGACAGCGGATGCGAAGTGGCTTCCGTACCCATTGACGGCCATCGCGTGCGCTTTCGTAGCACAATGCCGGTCGACCTTGAGCCCGTCACACTCACCGGTGCGCGCTGGGACGGCGGTACCGCAGAGGGCCGCAGCCTGGTGCTGGACCTCGCGCTGACAGTCGCGCCCAATGACCTGAACACCGACAGCCTGACCTTCTACCTGGGGGACCCCTTCAGCGAAGCCTGCGCCCTCCTCCGCCTCCTGGACCAGCATGTGCGGGAAATACGCATCCAGGGTGAAGGCCTGCCGATGACGTTGCTGCCGGCAAGCTACATCCAACCCTGTGGATTTGATCGCGAGCACGCGCTGCTGCCCTATCCGGACGCCGCGCACCCTGCCTACCGTGGCTTGCAGGAATACTTCGCGCTGCCGGAGAAGTTCCTGTTTGTGCGCTTGAGCGGTTTGCAGCGCTGGCGCAACCGAGGCGAGCGCACGCGCATGAGCATCAAACTGGTGTTCGACAAGGTGCCTTCTTGGGCGCCGCCAATAACCGAAAACAGCTTCATGCTCGGGGTAACACCGGCGGTCAACCTGTTCACCCAGGACGCGTACCCGCTGCGGGTCGATCATCGGCAAGCCGAATATCGCATCCAGCCTTCGAACCAGCCCCAGCGCCAGCGCTTACGTATTCACTCGGTGCTGAGTGTCAGTGCTTACTCGGGAACCGGCAACGAAAAAACCTTGAAACCCTTTCACACCATTTACCAGCGCGATGCGTTCAACCTGCGTATACGTCAAGCCAGCAATGACATACGTGACTACGAGCACTTTATCAGCCTGCCGTATGCCGACCGCAAACCCCCGGAAGACCTCACCCTGTCGATTTCGCTCCTGTGCACCGACGGCCCAGCGCCGGAAAGCTTGCATCCCGGAGACCTCAACCAACCGATGGATAACACACCGGCACGCGTCACCCTGCGCAACATTCGCGGGATAACCGCCAGCCATCCGCCCAAATATCAGGACCCGTTGCTCTGGCGCATGCTGTCCCAGTTGAACGCCAACCACTTTAAGCTGCTGGATGCCGATTACCTCAAGAGCCTGCTCAAACTCTACCTCCCAAGTGCGGATGAAAGTGGGCAAGACGCCAATAACCGGCGCATCAATGGCATCGAAAAAGTCCTGGCCACTCAGGAGCGGCGCTTCATCAATGGCCTGCCCATCGAAGGTACGGTGGTCCATTTGCAGTGCCGCGGCGACCACTTCCTTGGGCCTGGCGGGCTCTACCTGTTTGGCGTAGTGCTTGATGAGTTCTTCGCAGGCTGTGTGGCGCTCAACAGCTTCGTGGCACTCAAGCTGTATGACAGTGTGAACCAAGAGACACTCTCATGGCCGGCGAAAATCGGTCGGCAACGCCTGCTATGACTCAGGATCCCCTGCTGGCCAAAGGTCGCGACTATGCTTTTTTCCAGGCATTGCGCTTGCTGCGCCTGCGCTTCCCAAACGATGAGGCCTTCAGCGATGGCGTGCGAATACGCCCAGACTTGGGCTTGGGGTTCCCCGAGTGCGACGTTTTAGCCATCGACCAAGACCCCAGTGGGCGCTACCACCTGCAAGCCAGCTTCTTTGGCCTGTATGGCGTGACGTCGCCGCTGCCGACGTTCTATACCGAAGACTTGATCGACGAGCAGTTACAAGGCCATAGCGCCGGCCGCGACTTTCTCGACATATTGCACGCCGCGCTGTACCCGCTGCTGTTTCGTGCCTGGGAAAAGCATCGCCTGTGGATGGCGATTGGCGAGCGGCGTGACCTTGGGCGCCTGAACCTAGTGCGCTCGCTGATTGGCCTGGCAGACGCCGACCCGCAGTGGCGCCAGCAGGCGCCGCAATTATTGCGCTACGCCGGCATTTTCAACCAGTTCCCACGCTCTGCACTGGGTTTGGAGCAACTGCTGCGCAGCACGCTGGACGGCGACCCCGTAGAGGTCGTGCCCTGTGTGCTGAGCCATGTGCCGATTGATGACCAGTCCCGCTGCCGGTTGGGTATGCAGGGCAATGTGCTGGGCCAAGACAGCCTGCTGGGGCAACAGGTCAGTGACCGCAGCAGCACCTTGGATATCCGTATCGGCCCACTGGACGCCTTGCGTTTTCACCTGCTGATGCCAGGTGCCACGCTCTACAAACGTATCGAACGATTAACTGCGTTGTACCTGCATACCCCGGTCAACTGTCGACTGGTATTGAGCCTCAAGCCCGCACAACAGGGTGGCACCCGTTTGGGGGACGGCTGGCACCGCCTGGGTACCAACACTTGGCTCGGCCACACGGTCAATCAGGGCAAGGCGGTATTCATGCTGGCCGGGACGCAGAGTCAGAGCGCCCAACCGAGGAGCGAAAAATGATCCAGGTAGAACTCAAACCGCTGTTTGCAAGGCTCAACAGCTTCAGTAGTCAAGCACTGGAGAATGGCGCCGGCATGACGCTGGCGCGCGGGCATTACGAGATTACCCTCGAACATTTCCTGCACCCGTTGCTGCAAGACCCACAGGCCGATGTTGCGCTGATTCTGGCGTATTTCGAGGTGGACGCCTTGCGCCTGTCAGCTCAGATTGACGATAGCCTGGCGCAGTTCAAGCAGGGGAACCCTGGACGCCCGGTGTTTTCACCGCTGCTGACCGAATGGGTGCAAGACGCCTGGATCGCGGCATCGCTGATTGTCGGCAGCCCTTGCATCCGTACCGGAACGTTGCTGCTCGCGTTGATTACGCGCCTGGGCTACTACACGGCGGGGACCCGCTACGGCGAACTGCTCAAGGGTATTTCACGCGAGCGCCTGAGTAATGCGTTTGCCGATATCGTCGCGGGTTCCAGCGAAGGCCCATTAGCGCAGCTGCAAAGTGCGTCGCTGGCCGGCGGCGCGTCTGACGCCGGCGCCGGGGTCAATCGCGAAGACACCCTTGCACGCTTCTGCGAAGACCTTACCGCCAAGGCTGCCAGTGGTGGCATTGACCCGGTGTTCGGGCGCGACCAGGAAATTCGCCAGATGGTCGATATCCTCGCCCGGCGCCGCAAGAACAATCCCATTGTGGTCGGCGAGCCCGGCGTCGGTAAATCCGCCGTGGTCGAGGGCCTGGCACTGGCGATCCACCAAGGCGATGTGCCGGACTTTTTGCGCACGACTCGGTTGCTGAGTCTTGATATGGGTTTGCTGGAGGCCGGTGCCAGTGTCAAAGGTGAGTTTGAGCGTCGCTTGCGTGCCGTTATCGACGCGGTTAAGGCGTCCACCGTGCCGATCATTTTATTTATCGATGAAGCCCACATGCTGATTGGTGCCGGTGGGGCCAGCGGTGGTTCTGACGCCGCCAACCTGCTCAAGCCTGCGCTGGCCCGGGGGGAGCTGCGCACTATCGCCGCGACCACTTGGAGCGAGTACAAGAAGTACTTCGAAAAAGACCCTGCCCTCGCCCGCCGCTTCCAGGTGGTCAAGCTGGACGAACCGAGCGTGGCCACCGCTGTGCTGATTCTGCGGGGCCTCAAATCGCACTATGAAACAGTCCATGGCGTAAGCGTTCGCGATGATGCCATGATCGCCGCCGCCGAACTCTCCGACCGTTATATCACCGGTCGCTTATTGCCCGACAAAGCTGTGGATTTGTTAGACACGGCCAGTGCGCGCGTGCGTATTGGCCTGGACACGCGGCCCGCCGAGCTGGAACGCCTCGAGCGGCAGCAGGCGGCCTTGTCGCGTGAGCGCGAGGCCCTGGAACGCGATCGAAACCATGGCCATCCCGTAGACCCAGGGCGCGTACAGGCCATTGAACAAACACTGACTGAACTGGTTGTGGCGTACCAAGCGCTGGAAGTCCGCTGGCACGCTGAGCGTGCTGCGGCGTATCGCGTGCTTGAGCTGCGCGCACAGGGGCCACTCGTTAACGGCGCCGGCGCGGCATTGACCGAGGCCAGTGACAGGCTCAAGCACTTGCAAGGTGACGACCCACTGCTGTTTACAGAGGTCAACCCTGACGCCATCGCCAACGTTGTATCCGACTGGACCGGCATTCCCCTGGGCAAGGTTCTACGTGACAGCGCTGGCGGCGTAATGGCGCTGGCGGACAACATAAAAACCCGCATTCATGGCCAGGATGCTGCCGTCCAGAGCCTTTGCGACATATTGAAGGCGGCGCAGTCGGGCCTTCGCGATCCGCAACAACCATTAGGCGTGTTCCTGCTTGTGGGCCCTTCCGGTGTCGGCAAAACTGAAACCGCACTCGCAGTGGCCGATCACTTGTTTGGCGGTGAGCATGCGCTGACGACCCTCGCCATGAGCGAGTTTCAGGAAAAGCATACCGTGAGCCGCCTGGTAGGCTCGCCGCCAGGCTATGTGGGGTATGGCGAAGGCGGTGTGCTGACCGAAGCCGTGCGCCGCCGCCCCTACTCGGTGGTGCTGCTCGACGAAGTCGAAAAGGCTCATCTGGAGGTGGTCAACCTGTTTTATCAGGTATTTGACAAGGGCAGCCTGTGCGACGGTGAAGGGCGGCACATCGACTTCAGCAACACCGTGATATTTCTCACCAGCAACTTGGCGAGCGATGAAATCAGCGCGTTGTGCGCCGGCGATCGCCCGAGTGCCGACGCGCTTGTGGAGCGCATCCGACCCACGCTGTCGTTGCATTTCAAACCAGCGTTGCTGGCCCGCATGACCATCGTCCCCTACTTCACCCTGCAAGCTGAGCACCTAGTGAGCATTGTCGACTTGAAACTTGCGCGACTGGCTGCGCGCCTGCTGTCGTCGGCCAAAGTGCGCCTAAGCTTCAGCGCGTCGGTAGCCCGCACCCTGGCCGAGCGCTGCACGAGTGGGCAAAACGGCGCGCGCAACATCGACTTCATCCTGCGCACCAGCCTTACACCGCGGCTGTCGGACGTGCTGCTGGCGGCGTTGGCCGAACAGCGCGTACTCGCCGCCATCACGGTCGATGTGAACGTCAACGGTGAGTGGCTGATCGAGTCCGTGGCCAACTGAACAATCAGGTCTTTACCCGAGCGCTAAAAAAACGAGCCCGCCCTACAGTGGCCCCGTGACTCGATTGCGCAGGTAACCAGGAGTTCAGACCATGACATCGACCGAGCTACCACTGTGCACGTTCCAAAGTGACGCGCTCGCCCTCGAACATCTGCTGGTCGCCAGCTGGCAGGGTGAAGATCTGTTATCGCGGCCGTATCGCTTCGAGGTGGTACTGGCGTCACTGGCTCCGTTGCTGAACGAAGACGCCATGCTCGGCGTTCCCGCACACCTGACGCTGTTTGACACCTTGGGCGCGGCGCATCCGTACCATGGCATCGTAACGTCGGTGGAGGTGCTGGACGCCGACGAGCTCTACCACTATTGCCGCGTGGTACTGGAGCCACGCATGAGCCGCTTGCGCCTGCAACGCTTCAGCGAAATCTGGCTGGATAAAAATCTGCCGGAGTTGGTGCGTGACATTCTCAAGCATGCCGACCTGACGCATGAAGGTCAGGGCTCGGACAGCACCAGCACGCAGGTCTTCGATTTCGACCTGCGCTTGCGGGACGACGACATTCCTCATACCCAAGCCAGCTTTACCTGCCAATACGAAGAGTCGAGTTTCGACTTTCTCTCTCGCCTGTTGGAATACAGCGGCTGCTACTACTTCTTCGAACAACAGGCTGAACAGGAAGCGCTGATCATTTGCAGTGACCGCAGCGCCCAACCCAGGTCCATGCTGCCGGTGCGCTACCGCCCCTTGGACACCGCGCTGAACAATGATCTGCAAGCGGTCGCCCACAGCTTCATTCGTCGTACCGTGGTGCAGCCGGCGCACGTGGTGCTGCAAGACTTCTCCGCCAGCAACGCACAACGGTCGTTGCACAGCACCGCACCCGTGGCGGCCGGCTGCGTCGCCGGCAACGACCAGGCACCGGGGCCATCACCCGCGTTCAGCGGTGAATACGGTGTGTATGGCGAGCATTTTGGCAGTAACGATCAGGGTCTCTGGCTGGCGCAACGTCGCGCCCAGGCGTTGGGTTGCCGGCATCGGCTGTTTCAGGGCAGCGGTCATGTTGTCGGCCTTCGATCGGGTCGCTGCATGGCACTCACCGGCCATACCCACCCGGGTATGAATGCGGTCTACCAAGTGCTTGAGGTGCACCACAGCGGTCATCAACCTCTGCCTGCGACAAGCGACGATAAAGCACCCCGCGATACCCTGGTGCGCTTTGTGGTGATCCCCGCCGAGGTGCAGTTCCGACCACGCCTGGATACCCAAAAGCCCAACGTCGTCGGCGTGCTCAGCGCCGTGGTGGATGGCGACGACTGCGGCAAGCCGCTGCTCAACCAGCACGGTTGCTATAAAGTCCGCTTCCCGTTTATTCGCCATCAAAAGCCTGGCACGCGAGGCTCGGCGTGGCTGCGCATGGCGTCGATGTCTGCCGGCTCCAGCCATGGCATGCACTTTCCGCTGCTCAAAGGCAGCGAAGTGCTGGTGTCATTCCTTGGCGGCGACCCGGACCGGCCGATTATTGTCGGCAGCGTGCCGAATTCGGAAAACCCCAACCGGGTCAATGAAAAAAACGCCACCCAGAGTGGGCTGTCCACGGCGGGCGGGCACTTTCTGGCGATTGACGACCAACCTGGCGCTGCTCACATGCAAATGGGCGCGCCTGGCGGCAGCACCACCTTGACCTTGGGCAATGGCGAAATCGCTGGCGCACAACTGCGTACCAACGCGCATTTACACTTGACTTCGTCTTCGCTCCACCACGAGGTGCCCGGCGTATATTCAATGTCCATGGGCACCGGTGAGCCACCGCCAGCCAGTGGCAGCGGCCCAGAACCGGATACCGCTGAGCCGGCGCAGCCACCCGAGCCAAAAAAACCGCTGGGCAACCTCAACACAGGTAGCCATTGGGGTGGCCCGAGCTGGCTCAACCTCGGGGCCAAGGCCGACTACAGCAACGCACCTACATTCTCGGCCGCACTCAAGACCGCTACCGTCCAGTCGGACGCCAGCTTTGGCGCACTCAAGCTCAGCCTCACTGGGCAAGCAACCTCTGTGGCCATGAATACGTCAGGCGTCAGCGCTTCAATGTCGTTTAACGGGATTGACTACACCTATTCGACGACCAAGAAAGACTGCTCGAAAGTATCCGATCAAAGCGTGCTGATCACCCGCCTGCAAAGCTCGGTTACCCAACTGCGCGGGGACCTGCGGGATGTCGAAGTCAAGACCTATAACATGGCCGCAAACGAATCAATCACTCTGGTCTGTGGGGACAACTCCATCGAGATGAATGCCTTGGGTGTTCGGATTGTCGCTGGCCACATCCTGACCCTCAAAGGTGACACGGTCATCGAGGGAAATGCCTTCGTCAACGGCAACCTGACTGTCCACGGCAAAACCACGACTGAAACCGCAACGGTCTCGCGCACACTCAGCGTAGACACTGCCAGTGTGAATACCCTCAATGCTGACGCAGCGACGTTCAGCACGCCCTATATCCCACCTGTTCCTCTGGAAGTGCAGGCCCGGGCCGCGGAAAAACAAGCCGAGTTCGACGCCCTGTCACAAACAGTCAAGGGCTTGACGGAAAGTCTCAATATGGTCGCCAACCTGGCACTCGAACCGGTGGAAAAATTCAGCCCGCTGGACTTGCCAGTCTGACGAAGGAGCTGACCATGCATCTGACCTATCCCGATATCAGCCTGTTGACGCTGGCCCGCCAACAAGGCCCGCGGCCGGCGAGCCTGACGATCACTGTGGGGTTGCTTTATGACCGCGACCACCCAGTCATCGCCGCTGAACACGCGCTGCCCTGGCTCAGCGAACGCTTCGCCAAGCAACCGTTCGACAGTGGCTTGAAGAAGGCCCGTGGTAGTTTCGCGGTCCACGGCAGTGCCTACCCGCTGACGTCCGAGCAGCAACAACAGGGCATGGCGGTGCGCGTGCGGGTGGCAAGCATCAGTAAGATTCTGCACCTGCATCCGCCGCGGACTTGGCAGCGTGGTGTGGCCGGTGTTATGCCACGCACCACAGGCCCGCTCCTACCTTTGCCATTGGACCTGCACCATGCCTTCGGAGGGGCCGGCTGGGCGGACAATCCCGACGGCAGCGGTTATGTGGCTGATCCTGACAGCTGTGTGGGCACCTCGTTGCCACAAATCGAAGACGCACTTTCGCCCATGAGAGTGCCAGGGCAGACCCTGCCAATCGCCACCTTGGGCCCTCTGCCGCCGCATTGCCTGGAGCGTCGTGAGTGGTGGGGAACCTGCGATGCGCAATGGACCGCGCGCCGTGCGCCCTACCCACCACTGGATTGCGATGCCCGCTGGTTTGATGCGGTGCCCCAGGACCAATGTGCGCCTGGCTACTGGAGCGGCAACGAAGACTGGTGCGTGGAGGGCATGCACCCGCAGCACCCGCAGGTCAGTGGTACGTTGCCGGCGTTGCGAGTACGTCTATTTGTGAAGCGAACGGCGCTTGCGCACGAGGTCGAAGAGCCGACTGTGCACCTCGACACGGTTTGGCTGTTCCCCGACGTTGAGCGGGTTTTGCTGCTGTACCGGGCCGAGGTCAGCGTGGCCGATCTTGACGGCGCCGATATTGCCCAGCTAGGCGCACTGTATGAGTGCGCCGGCGCGCCCTGCGCAACCGTCGCCGCCTGCTGCGAAAAACTCTGGCCTTGCGTTAAACCGACGGCTGCAGCGATCCCAACAGCACGGGAAACCGTCGACAAAGAGGCGATTATCCGCCGTATGCAGGCCTCGATTGACGCCCGTTACGCGACCTTCGCCGCCGAACAAGGCGAGGTACTGGAATGCGCCGCCAACCTCGGCAAACGCTTCGGTAAAACCTTGAACCGGGCCGACTACCCGGCCACTGCCCCTGACCTCGCGGCACTGATGCCACACCCTGCGGCCAAGACCCCGGCGTTCGACCCGGTGGCGCTTAAGGCGCGCATTCATACCGCTATTGAACACGCTCACGCGGCGGCCGAGAAGTTCCTGGACCAGACGGCGAGACGCCTGAACATGCACCCCGAGGCGCTGCGCCAGCAGATCAAGCACGCCGAGCAAAGCGCCTCGCCCGCCCTCAAGATTGACCCATTGTCCAGTCTTGACTACCTGTCGCTGTCGCCGCAGCACAAAGCCTCATTGCACACGCAACTGAGCGCCGGCTTGCAACAGATGCGTGAGACAGAACAGCACATCAAGCAGACAATGCACGCACTGCGGGCAAAGTTACCGGGGGCCATTCCAGGCGCCAATCCGCTAAGAAACGCACCACCACCGACTGCCCACGGCGACCACATCATACCCAAGGCCGAGCCATGGACTCGCGCGTTACTGGAGGCTGCCCACACCCGTGGCGAGCACCTGGAAGGCGCGCATTTTGTCGACCTTGATCTGTCTTCCAGCGACTTGGCCGGCGCCACGTTGCAGCGCTGCGTGTTTGATCGCTGCGTACTGACTGGCGCTCAATGGCTGGGCGCCGACCTGACCGGCAGCATCCTGCGACATTGCGACCTGCGCCATATCAACCTACGCGACGCGCAGTTAGCTAAAAGCCGCTTCAACGCTTGCCTGTTGGACCATGCGCAGCTGGGCGGCGCCAGCTTGCAATCAGCGGCGTGGTCAGCGGTCAAGGGCCAAGACATTGACCTGACCAATGCCAAGGCCGCTGACCTGCAACTGGACCTGGATTGCCAGCTGCCCGGCATTCGCCTGGACCACGCAGACCTCGCCAATGCCAGCCTGCAAGGCGCCTCACTGGTGGGCGCGAGCCTGCGTGGCTGCGACCTGCAAAACGCGCTACTCCACCAGTGCGACCTGCGCAGCAGCCACGGTTATCGCCTGTGCGCCCGCAATGCCGACTTCACTGGCAGCAACCTCAGCCACATACAGTGGGTGGGCGCCAACTTGCAGCAGGCCCGCCTGCGCAAAGTCCGGCTGGAGCAGGCCGACTTGCGCGACAGCAATCTGCATGCGGTGGCCAGCGAAGGCGCGCGAGGTCTTGGAGCACGCTTGCAGGGTGCTGTATTGAGCTATTGCCGTTTACCCGAGGAACTCAACAATGTCTGAACCAATGACCGCCGAACAGCTGCGCGCACGCATCGCTGAAGGCGGCGTACTGCGCGACCTCTGCCTGGCCGGCGGTGACTACCGGGGGATTGCTTTGCGCGATGCGCGCTTTGAGCAAGTCGATGCGCGCAATGCTTGCTTCAACGGCGCCGACCTCAAGGCCTGTACCTGGGTCGACTGTCAACTGGCGGGAAGCCACTTTTGCGGCAGCCATTTGCGTCAGGTCGACTTCAGGAATTGCCAATTCGATGGGGCAAACTTTGCCAAGGTTACGCTCGAAGGTGGCCGCTGGTTACGGTGCGAGGCCGTTGGATTGAGCCTCAGCGAAGCTAACGCCAGCAGCCTCAGTTTTGTTGACTGCGCATTTTCAGTGCCCAACTTACGCGGCAGCGTCATGCGTCAATGCCAACTGGACCATATGAGCCTGTGTGATGCCGATGCCAGCTCAGTGCAATGGCATCAGGTGCGCGTGACCGACAGCCTGCTGCGCAACCTCTACATGATCGACGCACACCTTGAGCAATGTGCATTTGATCGCAGCAGCCTGACCGACATTGACCTGAGCCATGCCGAAACCCGCGCGCTGTCGCTGTACCAATGCCAGGGGACACGGGTGCGCTTCATCGCCACTAACCTGCTGCAAGCGATCTTTACCGACGCGCAGTTGAACGCTGTCGACTTCACCGACTGTGGGTTGATACAGGCCAACTTGAACGGTGCGCAGCTGCCCGGCGCACGCTTCTTGCGCGCGCGTCTGCGCTACGCGCAATGCATCTGTCTGCGTGCCCGTGGCGCCGATTTCACGGATGCCGATTTGTTTGGCGCCAACCTGCACGCCGCCGAACTGGACAACTGCCAGTGGCAAGGGGCACGGCTCGACGACATCTACCCTACCGACCCGCTACGCCTGGCCGCTGATTGCTGGCAGCCGACGCTGTAAGGAGAACATCATGCCACCGCACGTCCAGCCGCACAGTCAATACACGGCCACCTTGCACCATGCCCGGATCAATGCCCTGGAGGGTGAGCGTTTCGGCGTCGTCAGTAGCGACGGGCGACGTTTCTGGCTCAAACCCGCAGCCGGGTGCCTGCTACACCCGGCACTGGGCGATGCGGTGCTGATCTGCGTGGAGGGTGCGAGCGGCTACATCCTTACCGTGCTGGAGCGCGACAGCACCACGCCCGCACGCTTGAGTGTGGACGGCGACCTGCACCTGCAACTGCCAACAGGTGCGTTGCAGGTGCAGGCACGGGACGGTATCAACCTGGACGCCGGCGCCGCACTCGCCGTGCACAGCGCCAGCGTCCTGTTGCACAGCACCCACGCCTGCCTGACCACTAAAACGCTGCAGGTCAGCGGTGAACGCGCCGACAGCTATTGGCTGCAACGCCATGACACTGCGCTGCACGCGCACCAATACGTGCAGGTGCACACAGCGGAGTTCGGCGACAGTCGGCGCCGCGTGGAGGGGCACGAAGACCTGTACGCAGGCTCGGTCAGCCAGCAGGTGAAAAACGACTGGCAATTGCGTGGCGAAACCCTCGACCTGTTCGCCGACAGTACTGTCGCGCTGGATGGCCAGCGCATCAAACTCGGTTAGGAGCTCCCTATGTACATGCTGACCAATGATGGCGCGGTGGCAACCGCCACCGCACCCGACATGTGTAATACACCAAGCCCGGCCGGGCCTGTGCCAATGCCTTATCCCAACATTGCCGACACCAGCATGGCGGATCCCGGTGGCTTGGTTGCAAAAGTGCTGGTGATGGGCATGCCGGCGATGAACGTGATGAGCAAAGTGACAGTCAGCAATGGCGATCAGGCGGGCGCCGCAGGCGGCCTGGTCAGCGGCAGAATCATGGGTGAAATGACCTTCCTCAACGCCAGCACCTGCGTAATGGTCGGCGGCAAGCCTGCCGTACGGGTGACCTGCCTGACCGGCCATAACGGCGCGCCCCAGAATACCGTGGGTATGGTCAGCGCCCCCGGCCAGACTAAGGTCTTGGTGTTGCGATGAACACTGTTGCGCTGAAAACGATTGGCGTGCTGTGGCTCGTCCTATTCCTATTGCTCAGCGCCTGCAGCAGTAACGCCCTGACACCACAGCAACAGGCGCTGAGCGAGCTGAAATGGAATTACGCCGATGACAGCATTGAATTGACGCTGACCGCCGACAAAGATCTCAACCAATACGACGGCCAGCCACACTCGCTCCTGTTGGTCGTGACCCAGTTCGCTCAACCTAACGCCTTCAGTGCCTATGCCGGCAGCAGTCAGCAACTGAGCAAGCTGTTGCTGATGCCCAGCGCACCGCCGGACCTGATTGGCCTGACCCGCCTGTTTATCGAGCCCGGCCAAACCCGTACCGTGCGCCTGCCACGCCTGGAGGGCGCAAAAATGGTCGGTATCAGCGCCGGCTACGCCCACTTGGACCCGCAGCGTAGCGTCAAGCTCTACCGCATTGGCGTGGACGTGACCTCTACCGGGTTCTTCAGCAAAACCTGGTCAGCCTGCCCCAAACCCCTCGCCATCCATCTACTGCTTGGGCCTGACGCGCTATTGCGCAGCCAGCAAAGCCGGCTGGCGAAGCCTGCCACCGAGCAGCCCGTCGAAGGCGAAATCAGCTTGCCTGGCGTGAGCCAATGATGGCTGTTGCGCGTGTTTCCTCTCTCTGTCGAGGTGCCCTATGAACATCGACAAACCGCTTTACTGGCATCAAGGCCTGTTCCTGCAACCGCAGCACTTTCAACACAATGACGCACGCCTGGAAAACCTCATGACCAGGCACCTGGCCTGCCTGCAACCGCATGCCTGGGGGCTGGTATCGATGCGCTTGAGTGAGGCGGCACTGGCGTCCCGTCAATGTCGAATTGAACAGCTGTCGGTGCGGTTTACCGACGGCAGCCTGGTGGAGTACCCCGGTAATGCCATGCTGGAGTGCCGCCCACTGGCGCAGGCAGACTTTGCCCGTGACAGCCGCACACTGTATGTCGGCCTCAAGCGCAGCCAGCCGGGCGAACCTGACGCGCAGGTATTCGAAGACCTGCAAGACGCCGAAAAAGCCAGCGTGCGCTTCGCGGTGAGGGCCGACCCGCAACCCCTGAATGATCGGCACGCAGAAGCCCCCGAAGCGCTGGTACGGCAAATGTGCTACGTCTTGCGCTTGTTCTGGGAAGAGGAGCTGGACAACCTCGGCGCCTATGAGCTGTTGCCTGTCGCGCGGTTGGAGCACGACGGTGACCGCATTCATTTGTGCGAACGTTACATCGCCCCTTGCGTGATGATCGGTGCCTCGCCAGCGTTAATGCAAACGTTGCGCGATACCCGTGACGAATTGGTCAGCCGAGCCCGACAGTTGGAGGTCTTCAAGCAATCAGGCGATGCGCGTTATGGCGACTTCGATGCCGCACACACGCAAAATTTGCTCGCATTGGTCACCCTTAACCGTTACGGCCCACTGCTGACGCATTTTCTGGAAACACCGCAAGTTTCACCGTGGCAGGTGTATGGGACGCTGCGCCAGTTGGTGGGTGAACTGAGTGTGTTCAGCGAGCGCTGCGACATGCTGGGGCAAACCGCCGATGGCCGTTCGTTGTTGGCGCCCTATCACCATGAAGAGTCCGGCCAGGCCATCACTCTGGCGGCTGGGTTAATAGGCCAATTGCTTAACGAGATCAGCGTCGGCGCAGAACTGCTGGTGCGGTTGCTGCCCAGCGATGGGTTGTTCCAGAGCGCCCTGCCTGACGCCTTTGTTGGCCCGCGCCACCGCTACTATCTAGTGGTGCGCAGCGAGGGTGATCCGACGCGACTCGCGCAGAACCTGGAACTGGACGGCAAGCTGGGCGCCCCGCAGCACATGCCTGACCTGATCAGCCGTGCATTACCGGGGGTTGAACTGATTTTCCTGCACGTGCCGCCGCAAGGCATGCCCCGCCGGCCCGGAGCCCTCTATTACCGACTGGAACCACTGAGTGACGCCTGGGAAAAAATCTGCAGCGCGCAGGCCGCCGCGCTCTTTATGCCTGATGCCCCGGCAGACTTGTTGGTAGAGCTGGTGGCGGTACGCGCATGAACGAAAGTCGCTTGGCCGACTGCTGGGTCGGCATCTTTGAAACCACTCATGGCGTCATCGCCGATCCCGCTGCGTCGGCGGCCACCGCGAAAGCAACCCTCACCCACCAGCTGGACCTTGCGGTCGATCGCGCCCGTGAACTCGGTTACCTCGAAACGTGGGTGCGCGAATCACTGTTTTCGGTCGTGGCCTGGGTGGATGAAACGGCAATGACCACCCTGTGGTGCGGCGCCGTCGACTGGCGTCGGTCGCCCTTACAGCGCCACTACTTTTCTACCACACGGGCTGGGGTCGAGTTTTTCCAGCGCTTGCAGGCGCTACCGGAGGATGCCGGGCCGGTTCGCGAGGTGTTTGGCCTGGCCCTGCTCGCGGGTTTCGCCGGTCACTACGCAACGCGCCCAGGCGATGAACTGGCCGACTTTCGCCGCAAATGCCTGCAACGCATTGCCCGTGACGGCCAGATGCGCACGCTGGACGCGTCCAGCAGGTTATTTGCCCCGCCGTCATTCGATGCCACAGCCGCGCGCGCGCAGACGCGTCGGCGAGTGCCCATGTTGGTGCTTGTCGCGTTGATCGTGATTCCGCTACTGGGCCTGGCAGCCCTTTACATCGGCCTGGACAGGCCGCTGGCAACGGCTGCCGCGATGCTGATGGAGACCCATTGAAATGTTGAAAAAAGCGCTAGTGGCGGTGTTCTGGATGGTCGCGCTGATGACGCTGGGGTGCGCCTGTTGGGTAGTCGTGGTGCTGTGCGGCTGGCCACTGTGGTGTTTGCCGTTGATGGTCATTGGTGTGTTGTCTGGCGGCTGGTTGCTGTTGTGGACCGTGCGGCAGTGGCAAGGTTGGCGCCTGCGCAAGCACCTGCAGCGTGACCTGCCGGACCGCGTCGCGCCCCTCAGCCCCGATGTCGATCAGTGCTGGAACGACGGTGTGCGCTTGCTGCGCCAGTCGCGTTTGGGCCGCTCGGGCTATTTTGGCTCGGCACTGCATGCCCTGCCCTGGTTCATGCTGCTCGGTGATACCAGCAGCGACAAAAGCACACTGCTGGCCCATAGCGGCTTGGCTACGCCGTTACGTTCAGCTCGGCATAAGGTTCTCAACTGGTGGTTCTTTGAACATGCGGTGGTACTCGACCCCGCCAAACCCTTGCTCGACTGCGCCAGTGCCTGGAAACGCCTAATGGTACGCCTGGCACGTTCACGGCGGCGCGAGCCGTTGAACGGCGTGATTCTGGCGATTGCGATTGAGCGTCTGCAAGAAAAGAATAACGCTTACCTGCAAGCGCTTGGGCAGAACCTGCGTCAGCAGGTGGATGACCTGGTGACGGTGTTCGGAGCACGCCTGCCGGTGTACCTGGTGCTTACAGGCGCTGAGCGCATCGAAGGCATGCACGAATGGGCCGCCAGTCTCAATCAGGATCAACGCCAGCAGGCACTCGGTCTGCTGGCCGACGCGGGCGATGCAGATGCCCAGGGGTTTCTGGACAAGGTACTGGGGGAAATCAATCGTCGTCTCTTCGAACTGCGTATCGACCTTGGCCAGCGCGGGTTACCCAGTGCCCAGGCGCTGCATGTGCCTGAGCGCGTTGGTGCGCTGCGTCCGGCCCTCGAGCAATTGTTGTTACCCGCGTTTGACCGCAACCCGTACTGCGCCCCGCCGTTGTTGTCCGGCCTGTTTTTAACCGGCCAAGGTGTCGATGAAAATGGCAGCCCGGTCGGCTGGTTCAGCCGTGAGCTGTTTGACCGAGTGCTGCCTGTGCAACGCTTCGCGTATCGCTCCATCGACGGTTGGCGGCACTGGCGTCGTTGGTCAGGGCATGCAGCCATCGTGCTGTGGTTAGTCGCTTGCGGCGCCCTGGCCACGCTGCTGATTGACTCCAGCAGCCATGTGCGTCACAAACTGGACCTGATGACTCAGGAATGGCCGCGCACCCGCGCTTTTGGCAACGGGCTGGACCAGGATCTGCAAACCTTCCAGCAGCAGCACCAGTTCATCGAGAGCCTTGAGCATGAACTGGCCCCGAGCTGGAAGCGCTGGCTGCCGTTCCACCACCGGGTCAGTCAAGTGATCGGCTACGACCGCGCGCAGTACGTCACCGCGTTCGACAATAGCGTGCAGCGTCCTTTGTTCATGAAACTGCTGCCTGATCAGTTGCAAGCGATTGCGACCAGTCACAACGACACACTTATCGCCAGCTACGCGGAGCTGTTGGTACGGCAAATCAACTTGATCAATGCGCGGCTCGCCGGTGGTTCACTGGATGCCTTGCCGGGGCCGGGAGAACAATTGCTGCCGCTGCTGGGCCAATTGCTACCCGACCAGGTCCCCAGTGCAACGCAGGCGCGCTCGTTGAGTCACAGTTTCAAAGCTTATCTGAGGTGGCAAACCGACGAGCAAGCCTTGGTTGAAGAGCGTGCCAACGCCCTGCGCCAGCTTAACGGCCTGGGGCTGGCCACTCGGTCGTTGTCTTGGCTGGAGGCCTGGGCGGACCAGCAGTCCCAATTGCCCAGCCTGCGTTATTCTGACTTCATGCAGGTGCCACCCTCTGCCGACGCGGCCCTGCCCCGGGCGTTCACCGTTGAGGGACGCAATGCGATTCTGGGCTTCATTGATGAGTGGGTCTGTGCGATGGGCAATCAGGCCGAATGGAAAAATCAACGTGAGCATTTTCTTGTTCAGTATCAAAATGACACGCAGGATGCCTGGTATCGCTTTATCGAAGGTTACCTCTCGATGAATCCAGCTGATCGGGACAATCAAGCTCAATCGCGCGACATCCTCAGCACTGTTGGCACAGCGCGTGAGCCCTCCCGCCAACTGCTGCAACGCACCGCCGCGCGTGTCGCACTGATCCCGGTGGCCAACCGCAGGCCCTGGGCACAGTTGAGCGTGCACGTGAACCGTCTGCTTGAACTGGCGCAAACAGCGCCTGCGTCGGGTCACGCCAGCCTGCTTGGCAACTTACGCACCGCGAATGACCTGGGTAGCGACGTGCTCAAGGGCAGCGTCAGCAGCGGTTCCGTCGCAAAGGGCGTGGATGCCGTGAACACCGATATGAGCCAGGCAAAAGCGCTCAGCCAGTTCAACCAAAAGCTGCAGGCGGTGGCGACCGACCTGCGCAAGAGTGATGCACAAGCGTTCCAGGTGGCCCTCGATAATTGGGGCTATGGCAATGATCCGTCGATCAAATCCGCGGGCCTGTGGGAAGCACAGGACCTGCGCGAAGGATTGCGCCGACAACTGACACAAGGTGACGCGAGCGAGCCGGTCGTGTGGAAACTGGTTTTCGGTGGCCTGGACTTTGCGATGGACTATGCCGGGCAGGTTGCCGCTTGCCAGTTGCAGCAAGACTGGAACAGCCAGGTATTGAGCGCCGTGGCGGGTGTGCACGACCCGGTGGTGTTGACTGACACGCTGTATGGCGAGCGCGGTCAAGTGCCCAAGTTTCTCACAGGCCCGATCAAGACCTTTATCCAGCAGGATGTACAGGGTTTCAAAGCGGTTACTGCATTGGGGCATAAAGTGCCCTTCAACGATGGGTTTCTCACCTACGCCGGGCGCCTGCAACATGCCCAGTCGGACCTGGCAGTGGCCAAACGCCAAAACGCTGCGCAGCAGGCTGAACGCCAGGCGCAACGACAAAACCTGCAAGCTGCGCAAAAGGCGTTGCAGGCACAGCAAGCGACATTGCAGCCGCAGCTCAACCTGCCAGCCAATGCCGCCGTGGTCGGCATCCAGGCGACGCCCGTGTCGATCAACCTTGGCGCCAGGCAATTACCCCAGCAAACCCGACTGACATTGCAATGCAGCAGCCACTCAAACGTGCTGGATAACTTTAATTTCCCTACCAGTACCGACTTCACGTGGGCGCCCGGGGCTTGCGGCGATGTCAGCCTGCAGGTACGGTTTGCACATTACACACTGATTAAACATTGGCCCGGTGCGCAGGGGTTCATCGACTTTTTGCAGACGTTTGCCAGCGGTCAGCGCACCCTCACCCCTGACGACTTTCCCGAGCAGCGTGACCTGATGGCCAGCGATAACATTACCCACCTGACACTCACCTACCGCTACACCGGCGCCGACAGCTTGTTACGTACCGAACAACAAGCTCAGGCGGCGAGTAGCCAGGCCAAGGCGATTGATGAACAGTTGAAGACCATCAATGACCAACTGACGACCATGGATGCCCAGGACGCGGCAGAGACAATGGGCGAAGCCGCGCAGGGCAGCGTTACCGAACGGCGGTTGGCTGCGCAGCGCCCCCCGGCGCAGATTGCCTACTGCCGGGCGTACGCCCCTGAGCCTGGATTTTCGTCCACCCTCAAGGCACCGCCTGAATGAAAGCGTTATGGCGCAGGTCCCTGGCGTTGCGCATCACCTGCGCGCTGGTAGTGGTGCTGGCGGGCAGTTGGTGTGTAGCAACCGGGCTGAGTGCGTGGCGTGTCTACCATCAACTGGAGCGTGAGTCACTGCAGGAGCTCAGTCAACGCGTGGAGCTGATCACTCGCGTCGACAACGATGATTTGCAAGAGGCCGCCGATGGCGCGCGCAGGTTATTGCGACTATGGCGCAGCCCGGTGAGCGAAGAACTCGACATGCCGTCACCGCGCAGCACGCTTTACTGGCTTTCCGACCCGGGTGCCAAGCCGTCGACGAAACTGCCCCGTGCCGCTGTGGCTGCGGAAGCCTATGGCGCTGCGGGTCAGTCGATGATTGTTGATACGTTTTTCTACTTTCCAGGTGTCGGCGCGGCCTTTTCCACGGGCCCCTACCCCATCAAAGGATTCACCGCCAGCCGTGCCACCTACCTGCGAGACTTGAGTAAACGCCTGCCCGATGCAAAGGCCGACATCGTCTGGGATGGGCCTGTCTATGATGCCCATACCGGGCAGCAACTGATCACCGTGGCCGCTATAGGCCGCGACAAGAACGGTAAGGTGGAAGTCATTACCGGTTATGACCTGCAACTCAATGACCGTTTTGCGCGCATGTCGCAGTTACTGCGCGGGTACAACGGCTTCATCATCGACCATACGGGGCTGCCCATCGCATCGTTGCCCGCAGGTGCACCCAGAGACTACCAGTACCTGACGACGCCGTTACCGGGCCTGGACATACATGGCACCTTTCCTCAACAGCTTAAACTCAGCCATGGCACTGCGGTGGTCGCGCGCCTGGACGTACTGGATTGGTACCTGGTGTCGCTTTACCCACGAGCGCGTCTGCGCGCCAACACCTTGCAACTGATCATGAACGAAGCGCCGTTTGCCATCATCGGTCTGGTGCTGTTGACGCTGGGCTTGCTGACCGTACTGCGCCAACAACTGGCACGCCCGCTGGCCGGCTTCGCCCAGGCCATTGAAGAAACCCGCCACTCCGATGATCTGACACGCCGCTTGCCGGTGGTACGTGACGATGAACTGGGGCGTTTTGCCCGCGCCTATAACGACCTGCTCGACACCGTTCACCGGGAGCGCCTGGGGCTTGAAAGCCAAGTACAAGCACGCACTTGCGAGTTGCGTGAAGCGTGGCAGAGCGCCGACCGGGCGAATCTGCTCAGGGGGGAGTTCCTGGCGAACATGAGTCACGAAATTCGCACCCCGCTCAACGCGATCATCGGCATGAGCCATCTGCTCGCTGACACGTCTGCGGGCGCGCCAGAGCGGCGCTTCGTGGCTTCTATCCGCGATAACGGTGATGCGCTGCTGGCACTGATCAACGACATTCTTGATTTCTCCAAAATTGAGTCGGGCAACCTCACCGTGGAGCACACGCCCTTTGACCTGGCGGCGCAGGTTGCCGAGGCGATCAACGTGCTTACGCCGCGTGCTCAAGAGAAACGCCTGCGCCTTAGCGTGCACGTCGCCGGCGATGTGCCGACTGGCGTCAAGGGCGACCCGCTGCGCTTGCGCCAGATACTGCTCAACCTGCTCGGCAATGCCATCAAGTTCACCCCGAGCGGTTCTGTGCGATTGCTGGTGTGGAAGGGTTCGGAGGGCAACGTGGGTTTTAGTGTCGAAGACACAGGTATTGGTATTGCCGAGGATAAGCAGGCGCAGATTTTCGATGCTTTTCGCCAAGCCGACGCCTCGACCACCCGTGAGTACGGCGGTACTGGGTTGGGCCTTTCAATCAGTCACCGCCTGGCGCAGCTCATGGGCGGCGAGTTAAGGGTCAAAAGCGCACCGGGCAACGGCTCGACGTTTACCCTTGTGCTACCCCTGCCGCCCCTGGCCGCTGATGAACCTATCGTAGCGCCGGTACGCGAGGACATGGACACGCTGTGTGGCCACGCTTACCAACTCAACGTTCTGGTGGTTGACGATGTGCCGACCAACCGTGAAATCGCCTGCCTGTATCTTGAGCGGTTCGGGCATCGCTATCAGTGCGCGAGCAATGGAGAGCAAGCCTTGCAACTGCTGGGCAAAGTGATCTTCGACGTGGTCTTGATGGACAGCCAGATGCCGGTAATGGGTGGGGTGGAAACCATCCGCAAATTACGCTCGGGTGCGTACGGCGTGCTCGACGAAGAGACGTGGGTGATTGCACTGACAGCGAATGCCATGACGAGTGACCGCGAAGAGTTCCTGCGCCAAGGCGCCAGTGCCTACCTGGCTAAACCCGTGTTGCCAGGCCAACTGTTCAGGGCGCTGGAGAGCGCCATTGCCTGGCAGATCAAGCGCGGCATGGAGCTTGCGCCCATGCCCGTGGGCAACATCAACCCCCAGCAGAGTAATACCGCTCACATCTCACCCACCTCACCGCTCATGACGCCGCGCCTGCGCGAACTGTTTCGTGTCGACACCCAGCGTTTACTCGGTTTGATGCGCACGGCCTGCGATGCGGCTGATCATGCTGAGCTCGCGCATCTGGCACACACGCTCAGAGGCACCTGCGGGCAATTTGGCGAACAGGAACTGGAGCATCTCGCCCGCCTGCTTGAGGACAGTACAGAACAACAATACGCTAACTGCGAAGCCGCTTTGCGCAGTCTTGAAACTGCGTGCGCGCGGCTGTTTTGCAATAACGCCCTCAAAGGATGACCTATGGCTGACTATCGGATCGTGGTAGTAGATGACCACCCATTGATGCGTGAAGGTTTGCGTGCCCTGCTGCTTGATGTACCTGGAATCAGGATCGTCGGCGAAGCCGAGAATGGCCGCCAGGCATTGGATGTCTGTCGCGCCCTGGAACCGGATTTGCTGCTGCTGGACCTGAACATGCCGGTGATGGACGGCATTTCCGCATTACCGCTTATACGCCAGCGCTGGCCGAGTATTCGCATCCTGGCCCTCACCTCGCGTCTCAGCGAGCAAAACGCCGCCCTCGCGCTGGATGCCGGCGCTGATGGTTACGTGCTCAAAAACAGTACCAGTGACGTGCTTGTCACGGCTATTGCCACCTTGCTCACGGGCAAGCCGTTTCTGGATGCGCATTTAAACACCGACCAGGTCGCTGCACTGCGCGCCAACAGCAGCACACAATCAGGCATCACTCTGACCGATCGCGAACGCCAGGTGCTCAAATTGGTGGCTGAGGGCGCGCGCAACCGCGATGTTGCCGAGCTGCTATGTATCAGCTTGAAAACCGTCGAAACCCATCGTTTGAACTTGATGAAAAAACTCGATGCGCACAATGCTGCGGACCTTACTCAATGGGCATTCAAGCTGGGCGTGTGCATCCAGGAGTGATTCAGGTATTCACCGGAGGGTGGCGGCTGCCAGCCCTCAGTAATCTGACTCCATCGCGAAGCGGCTCGAGGCCCATCGCGTATGTTCACCTCAATGAATGAACTGGAGTACTCGTTATGCCAATGCCCTGCTATCTCACACTGGAAGGCCAGAACCAAGGCAAAATCGAAGGTTCGACCAAAGTCCAGGGCCACGAAGGCAAGATCCTCGTGCAGGCCATAGACCACACCATCGAAATACCGAAAAACCCTCAAACCGGGCTCCCGACAGGCAAGCGCGTGCATGGCGCAATGACCCTCACCAAGGAAATCGACAAAGGCTCGCCCAAGCTTTTCCAAGCGCTGACGTCTGGGGAGCAAATGAAAACTGTGTCCCTGGAGTTCTATCGCATCTCGCCTAAAGGCACTGAAGAGAAGTACTACACGGTAAAGCTTGAGAATGCGGTGCTGGTGTCTATGAAGTCATGGACGCCTAACTGCCTGGACCCGAACAACAAGCAAATGGGCCACATGGAAGACCTGGCGTTTACCTACGAAAAAGTCACCTGGACGTACGAGCCCGACGGTATCGAAGCCGAAGATTCGTGGTTGGCGCCTAAGGTATAGGAAGACAACGAAGGCTACGGCGACTAGCTCCGCGTAGCCTTCGCCCGCATTCGCAGGACGCTGTAGATCTCAGCAATCACCTGAGCCGTGGCGTCCTCGATCGTTGTTTCATTACGGCATAAAACCCAGCCTTGATCGGTCATCGCGCGCTCGAACGCCTGCGTACACGCGACATGTTCTTCCAGCGTATGGATCACCGTACTGCTCAGCCCGCGCCGTCGTCCGGCTGCCCTCGCCCATGAAATATCAGGGGCGGTGACAACGCCGACATGCAGGTCAGGCACTCGCACATTTCGATCAATATTTAACTGCAGAATGTCTGCAAACCGCACGATTCGGCGAAACGCTGCATCGGAGGGGTACCAGCGATCAATCAAGATGATGCTACCGGGTGGCTGTTTAGTCAGTACGTGCTGGGAAATCCAGGCACGGCTATCCGCAAAGCGCTCACACACCCTCAACTCCAAATCCCGGTTGGGGTTTCTGACGAGTGCGTTTACGAGAGCCATTGTTTCAGCCCTATGGGGATCGCTTTTTTGCTCGCTGAGTCGGATCACCTTTTGGTTGCCTGCCCTCAGTGCTTGGGTAACGGCCTCCAAAAGCGTGGTTTTGCCCGTTCCCTTGGGCCCATCGAGAGAAACAAATAGTGGACGACTCATACTTCACATAATGATTGATAGCGGGTTTAGTTACCCTGTTCGTCCGCCCGACCGCTGGGCGTGATGACGCGAACCGAGTGCAGAGCCCATATGAACAGACATTACTGAAGGCGTCGATCATCAATTGGCAAACCCGCTATCAAGCTACCCCGCCCGATTCCAAAGCAGGCGGACTCAAGGATGATCCCTCAGCAAAAACGAGGTCCCCCACGCCAACGGCGCCAACTCCAAATGCGCCGCCAGCGTCTGGCCAATATCGGCAAAGCTGCCGCGCTCGCCCAGCCAGCCTGCTGCTACGCCTGCACCGTACGCCAACACGGGCACATGCTCGCGGGTGTGATCGCTGCCAGGCCGAGATGGGTCGCAACCGTGGTCGGCGCTGATGATCAGCAACGTTTGCGGGTCCATCAACGCCAATAACGCCGGCAGCCTGCGGTCGAAAGCTTCCAGCGCGGCAGCGTAGCCGGCCAGGTCGCGGCGGTGGCCGTAGAGCATGTCGAAGTCGACGAAGTTGGCAAACACCAGGCTGTTGTCTGGCGCCTCCTGGAAGGCCTTGAGTGTGGCATCGAACAGCGCATCGTTGCCGTCGGCCTTGTACAACCGGCTGATGCCGCGGTGCGCGAAGATATCGCCGATCTTGCCCACCGCATGCACGCTGCCGCCGGCTTCGCACACGCGATCAAGCAGCGTCGGCGACGGCGGTGGCACCGTGTAGTCGCGGCGATTGCCAGTGCGGCGGAACTCGCCCGCGTGCTCGCCGGTGAACGGTCGAGCAATGACCCTGCCGACGGTGTATTCATCACACAAATCGCGTGCGATTTCACACACCCGGTACAGCTCATCAAGCCCGAAATGGCGTTCATGAGCGGCGATCTGCATCACGCTGTCGGCCGAGGTGTAGCAAATCGGCTGCTTGCTGCGGATGTGTGCCTCACCCAAGTCGTCCAGCACTGTGGTGCCTGAGGCGTGGCAGTTGCCCAGGATACCCGGCAACCCTGCCCGCTCAATCAGGTCGGCCAGCAACTGTGGCGGGAAGGAGTCGACCGGCCGCTCGAAATACCCCCAGTCGAACAACACCGGCACGCCCATCATTTCCCAATGCCCGGAAGGCGTGTCCTTGCCTGACGATTGCTCCCGCGCATGGCCGTAGGCACCGACCGGTGCCGCGTCTCCCCAGTGGCCCGGCAACGGTCCATCACCACTGGCCGCCGCTGCGGCCCCCAACCCCAGCCGCCCCAGATTCGGCAGGCACAACGGCCCCTGGCGCAACGGGCCATTGGCTTCGCCACGGGCACACGCCTGGGCGATATGGCGCAAGGTGTCGGCGCCTGCATCGCCAAACAGGGCAGCGTCGGCACTGGCGCCGATGCCCAACGAATCCAGCACCAACACGATCGCCTTGCTCATAGCATTGCCTGGATCAAGTCGCGTGCGGCCAGGCGTTCACCGCCTAGCCGGTAGGCTGCGCGCAAGGCGGATGCGCCCTGCCCGGCCTGCTCTTTAGTGCGCGCGTGTACCCAACCCAGGGGCCGTTGCGCACTCACCTGTTCACCGACAAAGGCCAACTCGCTGAAGCCGACGGACAGGTCCAGCACGTCGTCGGGATGACTGCGCCCGCCGCCCAATGCCACCACCGCCAAGCCCACCGCGCGGGTGTCGATCTCGGTGACGCAGCCCTCCTCCTCAGGCCACACCGGTACCGACACGACGGCCTTGGGTAAGTGCGCTTCGGGGTTGCCAGTAAAACCCTGCGGGCCGCCCAGCGCACTGACCATGCGCTCGAATCGCTGCAAGGCTGCCCCGCTCTCCCAGGCCTGATGCAATTGATCACGGGCGTGAGCGTCGTCCCTCGCAATACCGGCCATCGTCAGCACTTGAGTAGCCAGCGCCAAGGTCACCGCCCACAAGCGTTCACTGCGCACCTCGCCCTTGAGCAAGGCGACCGCTTCGGCAACTTCCAGGGCGTTGCCGGCACTGCGGGCCAGTGGCTGGTTCATGTCAGTGATCAGCGCGCGGGTGTTGACCCCAGCGCCGTTGGCCACTGCGACGATGCTGGCGGCCAGCGCTCGCGCCTGTTCCGGCTCGGCCATGAAGGCGCCGTTGCCGGTCTTCACATCCATGATCAAGACGTCGAGGCCGGCGGCGAGTTTCTTGCCGAGGATCGACGCAGTGATCAGATCAATCGACTCCACCGACCCGGTCACATCGCGGATCACATACAGGCGCTTATCCGCGGGCGCCAGGTTGGCGGTCTGGCCGATAATGGCGCAACCGACCTCGGCCACTACCGCGCGCAGGCGTTCAGGGCTGGGTTGGCAGTCGTAGCCGGGGATGCTTTCAAGCTTGTCCAGGGTGCCGCCGGTGTGCCCCAGGCCTCGCCCGGAAATCATCGGCACGTAACAGCCGCAGGCCGCCAGCAACGGCGCCAGCAGCAGGCTGATCATGTCGCCGACGCCACCGGTGGAATGCTTGTCCACGATTGGCCCGGGCAGGTCCCACTTCAGCACTTGGCCGGAGTCGCGCATCGCCTCGGTCAAGGCCAGACGTTCACTCACGTCCATGCCCTTGATGAATACCGCTATGGCGAACGCGGCCACCTGCCCATCGCTGAGGCTGCCGTCGGCAATGCCGGCGACAAACCGTTGAATGTCCATCGCACCAAGCGCATGCCCGTCGCGTTTACGCCGAATCACTTCTTGTGGCAACCACATACCGTGCTCCTTACAGCGAAATGAAAAAGCCGACAATCGCCGCACTCATCAGGTTA
Source organism: Pseudomonas sp. D47 (assembly GCF_045447305.1). Taxonomy (NCBI): domain Bacteria; kingdom Pseudomonadati; phylum Pseudomonadota; class Gammaproteobacteria; order Pseudomonadales; family Pseudomonadaceae; genus Pseudomonas; species Pseudomonas sp. D47. The sequence continues at coordinate 38,551 of NZ_JBJGXU010000037.1, forward strand.
GAAAGCGTGCCGCCGATCATGGCCCGCAAGCCCAGCCGCGCCAGTTCCTGACGACGTTGCGGGGCGATACCCGTGAGGCCGCCCAGTTGAATCGCAATCGAAGACAGATTGGCAAAGCCGCACAGGGCGAAGGTGACGATCACCTGGGTGTGGACCGACAACAGCGGCACACCGGCTTCGGCGGCCTTGGCCGGGGTCAGGTAGTTAGCCAGGTCGGCATAGGCGACAAACTCGTTGAGCACCAGTTTTTCACCGATAAAACCGCCGGCCAGGACCGCCTCATGCCACGGCACCCCGAGCAGAAAAGCGAGGGGCGCCAACACATGCCCGAGGACCAGTTGCAGGGTCAGCTGCGGGTAGCCAAACCAGTTGCCCGCCCAGCCCAACAGCCCATTGAACAGCGCAATCAACGCGATAAACGCCAGCAACATGGCGCCGACCGACAAGGCCAGGCGCAAGCCGACCTGGGCGCCCTCGGCGGCGGCGTCGATGATATTGGTGGGGCGATTCTCAGCCTGGCCCAGTTCCTCAATCACCTGTTCGGTGCAGGCCGCTTCGGTTTCCGGCTCCATGAGCTTGGCCATCAACAGGGCCCCCGGCGCCGACATGAAACACGCCGCGATCAGGTACTTAAGCTCAACGCCCAACCCGGCATAGCCCAGCAGCACCGAGCCGGCCACTGCGGCGAAACCACCGACCATCACCGCGAACAGCTCAGAGCGCGTCAGCTTGGCAATGAATGGCCGAACCACTAGCGGCACTTCCGACTGGCCGATGAAAATCGCCGAGGTCACCACCATCGACTCGATGCGACTGGTGCCCAGCAACAGGCGCAAGGTGCCGCCCACCAGCCGGATGATCCAGCCCATCACGCCGATGTAATACAGCACCGAGATAAAGCTGCCGAAGAACACGATCATCGGCAAAACCCGGATGGCGAACACAAACCCGCCACTGCCGAACACTTCAAACATGTGCGGCGAACTCAGGCCGCCGAACAGAAACTCGATGCCTTTGTTCGCGTAAAGCTGCAGCGACGCCACCGCCCCCGACAGCGAGGCCAGCACCGTCTGGCCCCACGGCACGTACAGCGCAAAAGCACCGATCAAGACCTGGATCAAAAACGCGACCGAAACCGTGCGCCAGTTGATCGAACGTCGCTGGTGAGATAAAGCAATGGCAATGAGAATAAGGGTCGCTATTCCGACAAGACTGATCATGCAGGCGTCTCAACAATGGACCACGCGGATGCAGACCCGAAGGCCTGCCCAGGATTAGAAAGCGTCGAAGGCGCCCGGCAGCAATTGCTCCAGGGTCCAGGTACGCGTGGCGGCCGGGTCACTGCCCTGACAAATCACCACTGCATCCTTGGCCATCAACTCCAGCATCACCTGGCGGCAGGCACCGCAAGGGCTTATCAGTGAAACGTTGGGTGCATAAACCGCCATGGCCTTGAAACTGCCTGGCGCATGGCCCTGGCTGATGGCGCTGAACAACGCGCTGCGCTCGGCACAGTTGGTCAGCCCGTAGGAGATGTTCTCCACGTTGCAACCCTGTACCACCTCACCGTCGGCAGTCAGCAACGCCGCACCAACCGGAAAGTGCGAGTAAGGCGAGTACGTGCTCTGGGCGGCACGCTTGGCCTGTTCCATCAAACGCTGTTCAATTGTCATTCACAGGGTCATCCCATCTTATTGCGAGCACGTCCAGGGCGGTCGTGACGCTATTGTGGTGTTATTTAAATAACAATTGATGTGAATATTCAATCTTTTTTTGCGCTTGTGAACAAAGGTACGCGCCGAAGCCCTTGGCTGCCTCAAGTGCACGCGCATATGACGTAGACAGGAGTTGTAGCTCTGTTGGCTCGCAAGGATGTAAGCCTAAAACCCTTCGTTTTCCGACAGCACAGCACAAATACTGATAAATTTTACAGTGGAAAATTCAGAGGCCATCTGAGCATTCAAGTCACGGTACTAAAGGGCGTTTGCATCCTGACGATGGGGGCTATAGCACTCGCCGCGCGCGCAGAGACGTCGGAACAGAGCTATCTGTGTAAGGCGCAAGAAACGCTACTGTTCGGATGCGACTCCGGCCCGAAGATGATCTCGGTGTGCGCATCGCAGGGTTTCTCAGCGACAACAGGCTATGTGCAATACCGATTTGGTACGCCCGGCAACATTGAGTTGAGCTATCCCGAGAAGCTGAGTCCACCGAATGGTCATTTCTGGTTCAGTTCTACGGGCTACTCAGGGGGTGGCGAGGCACATCTGCGCTTCATCAATCGTGGGGTAACCTACGCCGTTTTCGACCGTATGGTGCGCACTAACTTTACCCCTGGGGAACCCAACGACCCTGACATGAGCGAGGGAATAGTCGTGCGTCCGCAGGGCAAGAAAGCGACAAGTCGACTCTGCACTTATTCCGAAGGCGGCATTCGCGCGCAAGCATACACAACCATCGAACGTGAAGACTTCGACGACAACCTCGTTCCATAAGCGGGAAAATGGGTGTTTTGTGGCGCGGATGATTTGGGCTTGGGCTTGGAGGTTTTTTTAGGCAGGGTTCAGGCAATGAAAACGCAGGAAGGCGTTTTAAAGGCTGTGGACGCGAGAGTGTTCGCCAACCAGGTCACGCAATCCATGCGCGGTAAAGAACCTGGTTGCCAAACACGAATTGAGTTTGCAACTGAATCGGTCGAGTGTCTTTAGGACGGCTTAAAATTCAATACCCCCAGGCACTCTACTGGGAAGCAGCCAGTTGTTTTTGCAAACGCTCAACCTCCTCCTCAAGCGTAGTAATGTGCTCAAAGAATAGCGCTTTAATTTTATCGTCCGCAGCGACTAATCGGGTTGCCGCAAAGGATCCCTCAAGCCTCCCGACGATCTCGTTATTCATGCTTCGCCTGTCAGCCTTTGCAGTGGTCTTGATTTTCGCGTGTAGCTCACTTGGAAGGCGGACGATAAAAGCCTCAAGGGTGTTCGACATGTGGGGCTCTAGCTGCTCTAAAGGAGGAATATCATAGGAATATCATTCGGCAGATATCTTTAGGATCTTTCTGAAAAATGCGGCTGAATTTTCCTCGGCTCCTCAGAGCTACCCATGCCTCCCCACGCAGCAGCCTCAATCGGGTTCAAGTGAGTTTTCTGTGGGCAGTTACTCAACATTCAACTGCCCCACGATTTCAACCTCTCCTTCCACACGCTCTCATCTACGACTACCTCAACCGCAGCAGACATTGAGCAAGTCTTTAGAAAGCCCTGAACGGGCGTTACGTGAAATGGAGAAGTTGATCGAGGAGAAGGTGCGTAAGGGGTATCTAAAGCAGGTGGGCTCAATTACGCCGGAACGAGCTAAGCGGGTCCAACGTGGACGAGAGAAGCGCGTTAACTTAGGCGTCAGTGCCCCCTCCGCTGACGCCCGAAACCCAAGCCCGCTGTCTTATCGGATATGAATGCACCGGGTAGCTCGCCTGTAGCGGCCACGAAAAGGCAGGGTTCTATAGTGAGCACGCATGGCTATTCATTTTCGAGCAAATGACATATGAGTTCGCGTTACTTGTATGCGAGCTGGATTTATCTCAAACCTCATCATGGAACAGATCTGTCGTCATAATGATCGAATAGGCATCGTAATCTTCAACCAGTTTGCTTGCATTTATGCGAATGCTGTCTTCCGGATTAAAGAAAGGTTTATCGAGATCGGAAATAAAAGCCAGATCAGTGCGTTTGATCGTCTGGTCGACAAGGTAGCCTGCGATTTCCTCTTCTGTGGTGATTTCAAGCCAGACACGTCCCGGCTCCTGCACAATCCTGATCGCCGCTATATCCGGCCGCAAATGCGCTGGATATCTTTCTCGAAGTCGCTGCGTTATGTCTTCTGCTACGTAGGAGGTGGATAGATTCGGGTTCGGATCAGACATCTCCAGCAGTAACTTGATAGTCTTATCGAGCGGATAACGAAAAAATTCGCGCGCAGTGTCCACACGGAAATCTTCGAGCGCCCGATGCATCATCCTCTCCAGTTCCTGATGGTCCTCGGAAAAGAGTTCAAAGGCCACCTGAAATGGCGTCGGCACGCCAGTGGATGATAACTCGCGCGCACGCGTTCTAGGGTCTCGAAGCGTTCGACCAATCTTGATCAATCCCGGCATGCTTGGATTGACTAGTACATACACATACCCTGGAATCATCGAACCTTTTCTCCCATTAGATAAACCTGATTGCGACGGGCCAGGTTGCAAACTGCCCATTCCTTTCGAACGGGCCAGAGCACTTTCGAAGTCGGCAATCATCCTCGCACGGTGGTTGCCAATAAGGCTTTTGACCATGGCAGAGTAAGGCTTTGACGAAGACGTTCGAGCTTCAAGAGCATCGAAAATACCTTTTGCGGTCTGATTAAGATAATTAAAAAAACGCCCTGGCGGCGTTGAGGCTGCGAGCCAAAGAGCTTGTTCTGCTTTCTGCAGCTGATTTTCTATCTCAAGCATTAGTTCGCTACGTGCTTGGACCAGGCTCACGCGATTCAGGCCGAAGGTTCGATAGGTCGCAAGCCCATACGGGTCCCAGCTGTTTCCCGCTTTAAGCGGAGCAATCAAGCTCAGGCTGCCCTCGACGATCCAGCGCAAATGCCTGTCCGGGTGTCGCCGAGTTGGATCTATCAAATAGGCGTCTTCACGGTCCAGGTCGTCACCATCAGTGACCGCGCGCGTTCCGCCAATGGGGAAGGCGTCATACTTACCGAGCTTGTAGGCACCTTTTTTGATTTTTTGGGTATAGGGCTGCTCAGCGTTGAACATCCGGACTTCATGGTATTGGCTGCCGTTGCAGTGAATACAGCTGGGCAGCAGATTTGTCCATTCGGACGCCAGCCACCAATAACCGGTATGGGTGGGATCCTCAGCCACACGGCTCTTAGGCCGGAAGTGCTCGACCTGCGCGGACATCACTGCTCTATAGTCAGATTCGCAATAAGCGCATTTTTTGTGAAAGAGCTTCTCTAGTTTTTCTTTCACATCTGGGGCTTGGTAGGCCCTGAACGTGTAGGTCGTTTTCGGCTTCTTTTTTTTTGCTGTGTTCGTCTGGGGTTGCACGGGTGCAGGTAGAGCCGCCAGAGCAGCATAAAAGGCAGTGGCCTTGGTTTTTTCCTTGCAGCCCTTACCTTTTGGGGCTGTAAGCGACGTCGGTGGCGTAACGTTGTCACGCTTTACAAAAATCATTCACCGACCTCACTCGCATCACTGCGCAAACGCTGAAGAATGAGGTTGATTGACTCTTCACGGACTTCAGCTCGGTCGAGCCGGTTAGAGCGAAACTGCTCGACGATATGTCGGCGCAGGGCCTCGTTCACCACCTGGCGTTCCGGCGTGTCGCCAATCATTGTGAAAGCGTCTAGCCGCTCTGAAAATTGCTCCTGCGCCAAGGTGTTGTGGTTGTCCGAAAGAACAAGTTCATCAAGTCGCCGCAGGGTTTCAGGTTCGGATGTGCTGGCCAGGCCAAAGTACTCCGAGGTCAACAACTGCTCGGCGCGCATGCCAGTAACGCCTGGTAGCCCTTTCAGTTCTACGATTTCCTTGGCGTCATCGCGTAGCAGTACATGCACCTCGCCATCGAACATCCCCCTCAGGCAAAGTGGGTCATGGGTTGTAAAAATAAACTGGACCTGTGGCATAGCATTACGCAGCGCACTCACCACCTGCATTTTCCAGCGTGGGTGCAGATGGATTTCGATTTCATCGATCAGGACAAGGCCACGTGAGCTCTCCAAGCTTCCCCATTCGTTGACCATGTTGCGCATTATATCCAGGGCCATTGCAAATAATGACCGGTAACCATCGCTAAGCTGAGGCAAAGGTATGTACTCGCCGCCTTTACGGATAAAAATCCCGCCCTGCTCCGCACAGATGATTTCATCCTCATTCCCCAGATTGAGAACCTCGCGAAGGGTACGCGCTACCGTTGGAAAGGTTTCCTTGCCAAGGGACTTAAGCCATTCAGCTGAGTGCGGTAAATCCCGCTGCTTGTCGAACAGCGAAACGATGCTGGATACTTTTTCTATGTTCTCGTAGTTCGTCGACTGATCATCGAAAAAACGATGGGCGCCATAGCCGAGAACCAGAGTGCTCGAGAAGTTCTTACGACGGATTACCCCACCGCGCTGAATGTTAACTTCATTGATATTGCCGTCGTCGAAGGTGACCTTGATCCGAGCTTGAGCCGATCGCCTGCTATCAGGGGGCTGTCGGGGTTCGGATCTTGAGTGGCGCAGAAAAGAATCAAAACTTACCTTGACCTGCTTACTCAGGGACGGACTCATCGTGCCCAGAGCAATTGCCTGAAGAAGCGAGCTTTTACCGACGGCGTTTTCCCCAAGTAGCACCACGGCAGGTGCTATGCCGCGCTCGTCGACTCCGAGGCTGGAAAATTCAATATTGAAGTTGCCAAATCCCTTGAAATTTCGGATATGGACCGAGCGAATCCTTGCAAATTGGGTTGTTTCATCCTCATCGTCCGTTTCGGTCTCATCGGCAGGGCGAACTGTTTTTAGTCTGGTCTGCCCACTCAGATGATCAATAAAGTCGTCCCACATTGTCGAATCGCTGAAGTCAATAAATCCGCCCAACTCGGTGATGAACTGACCCATCCCGGGTGGAGTTTTTCTTACCGAGGTTGCCAGCAAGGCGTCGGTTATCCAGTTTTTTGCCGCGCCTATATGGACGTGACGATCATCCAGGTTACGCTCCAGGGTTGACAATATATTAGCGGAGCTACTCCCCCGTAACTGTCCGATCAGGACGATCAGCTCAGAAAAAAGGCGAGCCCGCAGTTGCTTGAGCTCACTGCGATTGAGCTTCAGAATTTCGACCGTTTCTTCGCCTCGTTGAGTTCGACCGATACAGGCTCCATCAGGGTGAAATTTTAGATGATCATAGGGATTGTCATGAGAAGGATCGATAAGAACCGGCCCTTCTTCATCGGCAAATTCAAACGGCGTGAATGGCGCAATGCGGCTTTTCTGTGTAGGGAACTGCGTGTTCTTAAAGCCTACGCAAGTCGCGCAGGCAAGAACAAAATTGTTCCACTCGTAGGCATACCACACGTAGTGATCGGGACTCGGAGCGCCCGGGTAGCCGACACGGCCTTTTGCGTTCATCAGTGGGCGATGGTGATGCACCGCAAGCTCAGAATGCCCAATGCCTTTCTCGCAGTATCCGCACTTGCCATAAAAGATATCGGCGAGCGCTGACTTCACTCTCATGGAGCTCCACTTTCGTGGATTGATTTTCGGTCGACGTGTCAGTCGAGACTGTTCTGGGAGTTCGAAGTGCTCACGCAACAGAGACATTTCGCCAATCAAAGCCTCAACGTTGAGTTCCTCTGGAGCACTGTCTGGATGGCGCGATACATGTCTCAACGTCAGTTCCTTTAACTTGAGAGGCCAGACCTGAGGCCGCAGACGTTAAAGTCAGGCAACCACAGGCATTATAAAAAGCGGCCGCAAGCTTAAACTTTCCAGGCGCCAGGTAGCAACAGACCACTATCCTCAGCGAGCTACAGTCGAATATTCAGATGACTGTCTGAACGAACCGCGGTATCCCCAACCCCAAACTCTCCCGCAACGTCGTCCCCTCATACGCCGTGCGATACACCCCACGGGCCTGCAACAACGGTACAACTTCCTGCGTAAACCGCGTGAACTGCTGCGGATGCCCAATATAGATATTGAACCCATCCACCGCCCGCGCCTGGAGCCACTCCTCCATCTTCCGCGCAACCGTATCCGCCGTCCCCACAAACGCCCCCGGGCGTAGTTGCCGTCCAAACTCCACCGCCTGGCGCAACGTGAAGCCTTTCTCCCGTGCCTGGTCAGCAATGCGTTTGGCATTGGTGAAAAAGCTGCTGCGTGCCGCTTCCAGGCTCTCTTGCGGAAACGGCGCATCGAGGTCGTACTGGCTGAAATCATGCCAGCCGAAGTTGCGCCCAAACTCCTTGAGCGCCAGTTCAAAACTGTGATCCGCCTGATGGTAGTGCTGCTCGATTTCACGTGCGTGCTCATCGGTGTCGCCCACATAAATCTCGGCGCCGGGCATGACCAATAATTGCTCCGGGTCGCGACCGTGTTGCGTCGCCCTGCCCTTTATATCCCGGTAAAACGCCTGGCCCTGTTCGATGCTGGCCGCGTGGGTGAAGATCACATCCGCCGTGGCGGCGCCCAGGTCGCGGCCTTGCTCTGAATCACCGGCTTGGAAGATCACTGGCTGGCCTTGCGGTGAGCGTTGGATGTTCAGCGGGCCGACCACCGAAAAGTGTTCGCCCTTGTGGTTCAGGCTGTGCAGTTTGCTTGGGTCGAGGAACTGCCCGGTCGCACGGTCACGCACGAAGGCGTCTTCCTCGTAGGAGTTCCACAGGCCTTGCACCACTTGGACGTGTTCGGCGGCGCGGCCGTAGCGGGTGTCGTAGTCGTAGTGCTCGTCGCGGCTGTAGTTGCCCGCGGTGCCGGCGTCTCCGCTGGTGACCACGTTCCAGCCGGCGCGGCCTTTGCTGATCAGGTCGAGTGAGGCCAGGCGTCGCGCGACGTTATAGGGCGAGTTGTAAGAGGTCGTCAGCGTACCGACCAGCCCCAAATGCCGCGTGGTGACGGCCAGCGCGGACAGCAGCGTCAGCGGCTCCAGGCGATTGAGGTAATGGGAGGGCGAGCCCGGTGTGATGAACTGGCTGTCGACGATAAACATCAAGTCGAACAGGGCTGCCTCGGCCTGGCGGGCAATGTCGATGTACCAGTCGACGTTGACGCTGGCGTCGGCCGGCAATTGCGGGTCTAGCCATAGGTTGTGGCGGCCCGGCCCGCCGCAACCCATGGTCAGGGCACCGAGTTTGAGCTGTCTTTTGGTCATGGCTGAAATATTCCTTGAAGCGTTCAGGGCTGGGTTTTGGCGACGACTGGCTGCAAGGAGGCCGAGAAGGAGTCGTCGAACAGGCTAGCTGCCGAGTAAGACTTGACCAGGCCCTGGTTTGCGAAGAAGTCCACAGTCTTTTGCGCGTCTACCGGCGATTGCGCCGTGAGCGGTTCGACCGTGGTGCGCGCGCGGGCAAACCAGGCGCGGGCGATGGCCGCATCGGCGCGGGTGCGTTTGGCCCAGGCATCAGCATAGGCGTCAGCGTTGGCCGGGTTTTGGCGCGTCCAGTCGCGGGCTTTTTTCAGGCGCTGGAGGAAGTCGCTGATTTGCGCGCGCTTGGCATCGACAGCCTTGGCGTTAGCGGCAATAAAGCTCTGGGCCGGGATCAAACCTTCAGCGGTTGCAAGCACCCGCGCCCCTTGGCGTTCCTGTTGCGTGACGTAGGGTTCCCAGGTGGCGATGACGTCAACCGAGCCACCTTCCAGCGCATGGGAAGCGTCCAGTGCGCTGAGGTAGCGCAGTTCGAGTGAGTCGCGCGGGACGCCGGCTTTGTCCAGCGCAGTGAGCAACAATTGCTGGCTCCATGAACCCTTCCACACCGCCGCACGCTTGCCGGCAAGATCGGCCAGGCTGTGAATCGACGAGTCCTTTCTGACCAGGATGGCCACGCCGTCGAGGTTTTGCCGGCTGACGGCAATCACCTTGATCGGCGCGCCCAATGCGCCCAGGAACAGCACCGGCGCATCACCGAGCAGGCCGATATCCAGGCTGTTGGCGTTGAGTGCTTCGGCAACCGGCGAGCCTGCGGTGAACTGCTTCCATTCAAGTGTGTACGGCAGGTTTTCAAGCACGCCCGCCGCCTCCATCACGGCTTGGGCGTTGTAGCTTTGGTCACCCACCACCAGCGTTTGCGCGTTCGCGGTCAGGCACAGCGCAGTGGCAGCCAACCCGGCCGCCAGTTTTGTCAGGTAACGCACGTTCGTCTCCAGATGCCTGGTCAGGCATGCAAGTCGATCCGCGCGTGCGGTCTCGGCAGTGTTCGTAGGGGTTCATACGATGCGGTTATAAATAGCGCGTGTAAAATACTGATAACGCATAACGTAATTCATAAATAATGCGGCTCACGCATTTTCAGCGCATGGGCGATGCGCCTGCACATTGCGCGGTGCCTGGCGCCGCCTACACTGGTTTAAACCCACGCAGCCCGCGTTGTTTTTCAGTGGCTCCGCCGGATGTACCAGCACGTTTTTGCTCAACCATAAAAGCAGTTAACCAACTGATTAATCAGAGTAAATATGAAAGATCAGCTTCGGCGGCGTGCATCAGCGGCAGCAAAAGCCCGCACCCCATCCCGACATTCATACCTTCTGGCTCCGCTGAGCCTGCTGTGCCTCGCCCTCGCCGGCTGTACCGTCGGGCCTGATTTCTCACGGCCCGATGTGCCAGCGAATGCCGACTATTCAAGCGAAAAACTCACCCGCACGGCCCAGGCGGATATCGACCCCGGTGGCGCTGCGCAGCGGCTGATCGCCGGGATGGATATTCCCGGGCAATGGTGGACGCTGTTCCGTTCCCCAACACTCAACGCCCTGGTCGAAGAGGCCCTGCGCGCGAACCCGGATGTGAGCGCCGCCCAAGCAGCGTTACGCCAGGCCAACGAGCGGGTGTATGCCGACCAGGCGTCGCTGTTTCCCTCGGTGAGCGGCAACGTACAGAAAGCCCGTGAGAAGGTCTCGGGCGTCACGTCAGGCATCTCCGAATCACCCATTCTCACCGTGAGTTCTGCGTCGCTGAGCGTGTCGTACGCCCCGGATGTGTTCGGCGGCACGCGCCGGCAAATCGAATCCACCACGGCGCAAGCCGAGTACGAGCGCTTCCAACTCGAGGCGACTTACCTCACCTTGACCTCCAATGTGGTCAACACCGCCGTGAGCCTAGCGTCGTTACGTGATCAGGTCGCCGCCACTGAAGAAATCATCAAACTGCAGGGCGGTCAGCTCGACCTGCTGCAAGCTCAGCGCCGACTGGGCGCCATCGGCGATAGCGACGTGCTCACGCAGCAAACCGCTCTGGCGCAAACCCGTGCGACCTTGCCGCCGCTGCAAAAGCAATTGGCACAGACCCGCAACCAGTTGATGGCGTACCTCGGGCGCTTTCCGAACCAGGATCAAGGCGAGCGATTCAACCTGGCTTCCTTGCACTTGCCGGAAGAATTGCCGGTCAGCCTGCCCTCGGCCATCGTTGGCCAGCGCCCGGATGTGCGTTCAGCGCAGGCGCAACTGCATCAGGCCAGCGCCAATATTGGTGTGGCCGTCGCCAATCAGTTGCCGCAGTTCAGCATTACCGGGGCGTTGGGCTCTACAGTGGCGAGCGGGACCAAATTGTTTTCATCGGGCAGCGGCGTCTGGAGCCTGGCCGGTTCTATCACCCAACCGATCTTTGATGCCGGCGCACTCGAACACCGCAAACGTGCGGCCGTGGCCGCTTATGACGAGTCCGCCGCGCGCTATCGCGGCACGGTGATTACTGCGTTCCAAGATGTGGCCAACGCGTTGCGGGCGCTGGAGGCGGATGCCGATGCGCTCAATCAACAGGTCGTGGCCGAACGCTCCGCGCAAGCCAACCTGGACCTGGTGCAAGCCCAGTTCCGCCTCGGCGCGGTGGCGTATATCAACTTGCTCACGGCCCAGCAAACCTACCAAAACACCGTGCTCGCGCGCGTCAAAGCCCAGGCCGCCCGCTACAGCGACACCACAGCGCTGTTCCAGGCATTGGGTGGCGGCTGGTGGAATCGCACGGATGTGGACCCCGCCACTAAGGGCAAGCCGGACCGCTTCGGCCTGCCGTCGTGGCAAGAGATCATGCCAGCCAGCAATAAGGCTGCACCTGAATTGAATCATTGAAACAGTGAGAACCCCCATGGCTGACGTTCAGACTGCCTCTGCCCTGCCCCCCGAGCCCGGCGTACCGCGCAAGCGTCGCATGTGGCGGCCGATGCTGATCATGGTCGCGGTGGTACTGGTGATCGTCGCGATCATTGCCGGGGTGAAATTCGTGCAGATTTCAGCGCTGATCGCCCAATCCAAAGCGCCGCTGCCTGCCGCCGTGGTGACGGCCATGCAGGTGCCGTTCAGCGATTGGCAGCCGAGCGTTTCCGCCGTGGGCTCGATGAGGGCGGTGCGCGGCGTGGACGTGACCACAGAAGTCGGTGGCATCGTGCGCACGATTGGCTTCAAACCCGGGCAAGAGGTGGCAGCCCAGGCGTTGCTGGTGCAATTGAATGCCGACTCGGATATCGCGCAATTGCACGCCTTGGAGGCGACTGCCGACCTGGCCGGCATCGTGCTCAAGCGCGACAAGGCGCAACTGGCGGTAAACGCCATCTCCCAAGCCCAAGTCGACACCGACACCGCCGACCTGAAAGCCAAACTCGCCGCCGCTGAACAACAGCGCGCGCTGGTGGCGAAAAAAACCATTCGCGCACCGTTTGCCGGGCGCATCGGCATTACCAGCGTCAACCCCGGGCAATACCTCAACCCCGGCGACAAAATCGCTACGCTGCAGACCTTTGACCCGATCTACATCGACTTCAGCGTGCCACAGACTCAGCTGGCGGCCATCGCCATCGGCCAAGGTGTGGCGGTGACGGCTGACGGCCTGTCCAACCAAACCTTCAGCGGTCGGATCAGCACCATCGACACCCAGTTTGACTCAACCACGCGCAATGTCACCGTCGAAGCCACCGTAGAGAACCCCAAGCAAAGCCTGGTACCGGGCATGTTCGCCCGCGCGGTGGTCAACTCGGGCACCACCCAGCGCTACCTCACTGTTCCGCAAACCTCGGTGACTTACAACCCTTACGGCACCACGGTGTTCATCGCCACGTCGAGCAAAAACGACAAGGGCGAGGAAGTACTCACCGCACAGCAAACCTTCATCAAGACCGGGCCGACCCGTGGTGATCAGGTCGCGATTTTGTCGGGCGTGAAGGAAGGCGATCTGTTGATTACCAGCGGCCAGATGAAGCTCAAAAATGGCTCGCCGGTAAAGGTCGATAACAGCGCCGCGCCGCTGAATGACCCCGCGCCGACTCCTCAAGAACACTAAAGGTGGCCCATGAAGCTTACCGATACCTTTATTCAGCGGCCGGTCTGGGCCGTGGTGGTCTCGCTGTTCATCCTGATCCTGGGGCTGCGCTCGATCTTCGAACTGCCGGTGAACCAATGGCCGCGCACCGAAAATACCGTGGTCACTATCACCACCGCCTACTATGGCGCCGATGCATCCACGGTCGCCGGCTTTATCACCCAGCCACTGGAGTCGGCGATTGCCCAAGCCCAAGGCATCGACTATTTGTCGTCGACCAGCATCACCGGCGTCTCGACCATTACCGCCACACTGCGGCTGAACTACGACGCCAGCAAGGCACTCACCGAGATCAACACCCAGGTCAACTCGGTCAAGAACCAACTGCCGGCCCAGTCCCAGGAGCCGGTGCTGACAATTGCCGTGGGGCAGACCACCGACGCCATGTACCTGGGCTTCTACAGCGACACGCTGGCCACCAACAACATCACCGATTACCTGGTGCGGGTGGTCAAGCCCAAGCTGGATTCGATCCAGGGCGTGCAAACCGCAGAAATCCTCGGCGGGCGCCAGTTCGCCCTGCGAGCCTGGATGGACCCGGACAAACTGGCCGCGCATAACGTCACGGCGCAGGACGTGTCCACCGCCTTGGCCAACAACAACTACCTGTCTGCCGTCGGCTCGACTCGCGGGCAAACCGTGACAGTGGACCTGACCGCCGGCACCGATTTGCACACGGTGGATGAATTCAAACGGCTGGTGATCAAACAGAAAGGCGATGCGCTGGTGTACCTGGAGGATGTGGCCACCGTGACCCTTGGCGCCGAAAGCTACGACAGCAGCGTGGCGTTTTCCGGCAAGCGTTCGGTGTTCATCGGCATCAAGGCGGCGCCCACCGCGAACATCCTGACCGTCGCCGACAGCGTGCGCGAAGCCTTCCCCGAGCTGCAATCGCAACTGCCCGCCGGCGTGCGCGGCGAGATCGTGTATGACTCCACGGCGTTCATCAATACCTCGATTTACGAGGTGGTGAAGACCTTGGTCGAGGCGATGCTCATTGTCTCGGTGGTCATCTACCTGTTCCTCGGTTCGTTCCGCGCGGTGATCGTGCCGCTGGTGGCGATTCCGCTGTCGCTGGTCGGGACCTTCTTCATCATGTACCTGCTGGGTTATTCAATTAACCTGCTGACCCTGCTCGCGCTGGTGTTGGCGATCGGCTTGGTGGTGGACGACGCGATTATCGTGGTGGAAAACGTCGACCGGCATATCAAGGAAGAAGGCAAAGGCGTACTGGAAGCCGCGCTGATCGCGGCGCGGGAACTGGGCGGCCCGATCATCGCGATGACCGTGGTGTTGATTGCCGCGTACGTGCCCATCGGCCTGCGCAGCGGGCTCACCGGAGCACTGTTCAAGGAGTTCTGTTTCTCGCTGGCGGGTGCCGTGACCGTGTCGGCCGTGGTGGCGTTGACGCTGTCGCCGATGATGACCTCCAAGCTGTTCAAAACCGGGCAGGAAGAAGGTCGTTTCGCGCGCAAGCTCGACCAGTACTTTGACTGGCTGCGTGGGCGTTATCACCGCGTCCTGTCCGGCGGGCTGGATATCTGGCCGGTGCTGGTGACCTTTGGCTTTGTGCTGTTCCTGCTGGTCGCCGCCAGTGGCATGACCGCCAAAAGTGAACTGTCGCCCACCGAAGACCAAGGGCTGGTGTTCATGCAGATCAAAGGCGCGCCGACGGCTTCGCCGCAGCAGATGGAGCGCATTGCCGACCAGGCCTTCCAGATCGCCAACAAAGAGCCTGAATACGCGCAGATGTTCCAACTCACCGGCTTGCCCATCCTCAACCAAGGCCTGGGCGGCGTGCTGCTGAAAACCTGGGATGATCGCACGCGCTCCCAGGCCCAGCTGATACTCGACCTGCAGCAAAAATGGAACCAGGTGCCGGGCGCGACCATTGCGGCCTTCCCGCTGCCGTCGTTGCCGGGCGCCCAGGGTTTACCGGTGCAGTTTGTGATCACCACCACCGATTCGGTGGAAAACCTCAATGAAGTCGCGCAAGCGGTGATGGCCGAAGCGCAAAAACAACAGCTGTTCTGGTTCGCTGACATGGATTTGAAACTGGATAAACCCCAGGCACGTCTGGTAGTCGACCGGGAAAAAATCGCAGCGTTGGGCATGACTCAGGCAGACGTCGGCGCCGCGCTGTCTGCGGCGTTGGGCGGCAACTACGTGAACTACTTCTCGACCGCCGGGCGCTCGTACAAAGTCATACCCCAAGTGCTACAGGTCAACCGCCTGAACCCGGAGCAGATTCTCGACTACTACATTCGCACACCGGCAGGTGCCATGATCCAGGCCCGTACGGTGGCGCATATAGAGACCTCGACGCAGCCCGAATCGATCAACCACTTCCAGCAGCTCAACTCGGCAACGCTGTCAGGCGTGAGTGGCGTGGCCCAAGGCGAACTGCTGGCCAAACTCAACACGATCCTCGCCCACGTGGCGCCCTCGGGCTACACCTCAGACTTTGCTGGCGAGTCACGCCAGTTCATCCAAGAGTCAGGTGGCTTTTTCGGGTTGCTGATGTTCTCGATCCTGATCGTGTACCTGGCCCTGGCCTTCCAATTCGAGAGCTTCCGTGACCCGGTGGTGATCCTGTTCTCGGTGCCGCCCGCCCTGTTTGGCGCCCTCGCCTTCATCACCATGGGTTACGCGTCGATCAACGTGTACACCCAGGTCGGCCTGGTGACGCTACTCGGTTTGATCACCAAACACGGGATTCTGATCGTGCAGTTCGCCAACGAATTGCAGCGCGCCGGCCACAGCAAGCGTGAGGCGATTGAAGAGGCAGCGGCCGTGCGTCTGCGTCCGATCCTGATGACCACGGCGGCAATGGTGCTGGGCGTAGTGCCACTGGTGTGGGCCTCCGGCGCCGGGGCTGCGGGGCGACATGATATGGGGCTGGTGATCTTTGCCGGGCTGTCGATTGGTACGCTGCTGACGTTGTTTATGGTGCCGGCGATGTATATGTTTATTGGGGAAACGCATCGTCAGGAAGCTCAGCAGACACTCCCAGGCTCAGACTTGAGGACAACATAAACCTAAGCCCGGCAGGTCACTTTTGGATTATTTCACCGCGCTAACCGCCTTTGTCGAAGCCGCCGAAGGCAACAACTTCTCGCGTGCAGCCGAGCGGCTCGGCATCAAGGCTTCAACCGTTTCCCGCTACGTGAAGGACCTTGAACAGGACCTGGGCATCGCCTTGTTCAACCGCTCGACACGCACGCTGCACCTGACCGAAGGCGGCCAGACGTTTTTGATGCACGCGCACAGGGTGCTGGATGAGCTCGAACAGGCGAAGGCGGCGACGTCGGCGCTGAACCAGCAACCGCGCGGGGTGCTCAAGCTCAACTTGCCGCCAGCGTTTGCCCGTCACCATATCCTTCCCGTGTTGAAGGCGTTTCTGGCTCGCTACCCGCAGATCAAGGTAGAGCTGATGTTGGAGGAGGCGCAGGTCAACCTGATTCATTCGGGCGTGGATTTGGCCATCCGGATTGGCGCGCTGGCTGATTCCACGCTCAAAGCGCGCAAGATCTGCGCTGGCAAGTACCTGTTGGTGGCAAGTCCGACCTTTTGCGCTGTGCACCCTGCACCGTCAATGCCGGCAGAGCTGGCCCGCCTGCCCGCCATACTGAGTAAGCATGATTTTGCGT
The DNA here is from genome assembly GCF_045447305.1 of Pseudomonas sp. D47. Taxonomy (NCBI): domain Bacteria; kingdom Pseudomonadati; phylum Pseudomonadota; class Gammaproteobacteria; order Pseudomonadales; family Pseudomonadaceae; genus Pseudomonas; species Pseudomonas sp. D47. The sequence goes on from NZ_JBJGXU010000037.1 coordinate 55,240, forward strand.
TTGCCTCCTCCGATGAAGTAGTGCCGCTGGTACATAACGACTGTATCCGTATCAACGACCTCGATGCGCAACTGATCGCGGTGCGCCAAGGTCTGGGTTTTGCCCTACTGCCTGACTGGTTGGTGGCCACCAGTATTGAAGCGGGAGCCCTACAGGTGTGGCTGCCACAATGGAACATCCTCGGTGCTGAGCAGGAATTTTCTGTGTGGTTTGTCTATCCGCCCAAGCGAATCGTGTCGTCTAAGGTCAGGTGCTTTATCGACTTCATCGTTGAGCAGTTGGGCGAAACACCTTATTGGCAACGGTAGATCTGTCCGTCTGCGGGTCTAGCGGGACGCGGAGCGTCCAGGGCGGCATTCCCACGCAGAGCGTGGGAACGATCGTCACTGCTAGACCGAGGTGTCTGCATCGCAGGCAAGCCAGCTCCCACATTGGGATCTCAGTACATCAGGCCGAGAGTGTACTGCCGTACTTTTGCCCTGCTTTTGCTTCTACCACTCAGGTCGGCTACTAGGCCGCCGTGCTCTGCTTTTGATCTTGATCTTGATCTTGATCTGAGGCGCCCCGTTA
>NZ_JBJGXU010000038.1:0-55069 GCF_045447305.1 Pseudomonas sp. D47
TTGTCTCTGATGGTAGTGACGGCATACGGAGCTTTCAATGTGCCGTGCAAGCCAGGAGAGAAGCCGACACCACCGCCTTACAACAATGCAGGCAGCATCGCTCATGTATTGCAAACGCAACTGGGACGGTTGGTCAAACCCACGTTGTTTAACGATGCTAGCCCCTACCACATGCTCTGCGAGGAAGTGCCCTATTCGAAGCGGCTGGAAATCATGCCCCATGCCCCCGCACTCTATGGAAAAGAGAAGAGTGATGGCTGGGATGTGCCGGAAAGCGTGCATTTCCTGAATGATAAAAAAACAGAAACCCAGGCGTTCATTACCCATAACGACAAGGTGGTGTTGATTTCGGTACGGGGCACTCAAGAGTTCCCGGACGATGTTCTTCGTGACATGGATGCCAAGCAAGTGCCTTACGCCGAAGGCCAGGGCGAAGGTCAAGCTCATCGCGGTTTCTACAACGCGTTCTTGGTCGCGAAAAAGTTCACCAGCAAATATCTGGATGCTTTCTACACCGGTGAGCAAACGCTGATCGTGTGTGGCCACAGCCTGGGCGGTGCGATTGCACTGTTGCTCGCCGAATGGCTACGTCGTCTTCCGAATAAACCCGATGTGGTTCTCTACACCTTCGGCGCCCCCCGTGCTGGCAATCGTAGTTTTACCAATGAAGCGAAAGAGTTGGCTCACCATCGAATCGTCAACCATAACGATCCAGTACCTGGCGTGCCGCTTCCCTGGATGGATGCTGAATGGAAAATACTCGCGGTTGGCGCCGTAAATACAGCATTACCGTACCTGCCTGCGGGTGGTGTGACGACAATGCTGGGTGGTTTGGTCAATCTGCAAAATGACCCTTACGAGCATCACGGCGAGCAACGTCACTACATGCCGGGCCGAGCGGGGGTTAGTAGTGAAGGCGCACTCCTTTGGCAACCTGGTTGCTCGCTCATCACCGATCTGACCTGTTCGCGCCTTTTCGCGGAAATCGGCGTTGAAGTTGATATGCCAAAACGTAAGAGTCTTGTTCAACAGGTTTTGAGTGCGGCTGAACATTCCAGTCATACCGGCTATAGCCGTAGCGCACTCACCAATTTAGTTCGTTGGTACGCGAGCGTGACGACTCGCGGCGGTAAGCTGTTCACCCCTGAGGAAGTACAAGAAGTCGGTATTCAGGTTAGGCATGTGCAAAAGCTGCTTGATGAATGGACACCGGGGACGCGCCAGGGATTTCGCGACAACGTTCGGCGCACGGGGAATCCGCGATTCCAGCTGATGCCCGATGCTCTTGATTCTGTGTTTGATGACAGCAACCGGCAGATGCGTGAGTTGCTCAAGCAACAGCTTGCCGAACTCAATGCGATCCAGTACCGGCTGGAGTATCAATCGTTGAAGATGATTACTCATCAGGATCTCTTCGGCGATCTTGTCGAACACCCAGATCTTCCGCAAATGATCAGTTCTTGGCGCGCTTTGGACGACATTAAGCGAGCTGAGTTTTTGGCGCAGCGTTCAGCGACTACCCCGAACCGATACACACCGGTGGCCCGGAACTCAGTGACGGATGCGAGGCGATACGTCTGATCCCGAACCCTACTCCAGGCGAACCCGCTGATGAGGCCTTGGGCCATCAGGAACTGAGCATTTATGAACAAAGTAGCAAACGACATGCTGGACAATAAAACACTGCTGTTGGACACCGGTACGCAAGAACCGGCGATGAGCAAACTGACCGACCATACCCCGAAGCCTCGTGCTGAGTTTCTGCATTCTCGCGAGGTGTATCACGCTGAAAAAGTGCTGATGCAGAGTTTCACGATTAGCCTCAACCCATTGGTCTCTGCGGCTTCAGCGCTGTTTTCACAAGTCGTGCAGATCAAGCATAGCCATCCTCCCGCGAGCGTGGAAGCGCTGTATCAGAGCCTGTGCGAGAACATCAAACGGTTCGAGCAGCAAGCTCTGGTAGGCGGTATTGAGCACGGTGATGTGCGCATAGCCCGTTATCTGCTCTGTACGGTGGCTGACGAGGCGGTGATGACGGCGCCTTGGGAGAGAAAAGGCCCGTGGGACAATAGCAGCCTGTTGAGTGCTTTCCATGCAGAAACTAAAGGCGGTGAAACGTTTTTTGCTCTGCTTCAGCGATTCGAGCAGGCTCCTGCTCGGCATTTACCCATGCTTGAGCTGATTTACCTTTGCCTGGCGCTCGGTTTTGAAGGCAAGTACCAAGTGGAGCACCGGGGTACCCATGATCTGGAGCAAATTCGAGACAGCCTGTACCGGCAGATCCGCGAGATACGGGGGGAAGTTTCCCGTGAATTGTCTCCGCATTGGCAAGGTCTCACTGACCAGCGTCGGCGGTTGGTCAGCATCGTGCCCTGGTGGCTGGTAGCGCTATTCACCTTGATCAGCCTTGCCACGATGTACACGGGTTTTGCTTGGGTGCTTTCGGAGCAGCTTGATAGCGTGCTCCAGCCTTTTATGCAGCTCGATGCGCCCGTTATTGAACCGCAGCCGCCGACAGGGATTTTTTGATGAGGCGTTTTTTCAAGACGCTGGCGACCGTACTTCGCCAGACATGGGCCTGGAGCCTGCTCCTGGTATTGATACTAGCCCTGTTTGTTTGGTGGGCTGGGCCGTTACTGGCGGTTGATGATTACAAGTTCTGGGACAGTTCGACCTCGCGCTTGTTGACCATCAGTGGATTATTCCTGTGCTGGGGGCTGTTAATCGTCTTTGCCAACTGGCGTAACAGTTTGCGTAAGCAGAGTGATGAAAACTCTGAGGAAGGTAAGCGAAACATCGATCTCACCGAGATAATCACTGAAGAGCAGCGCACGCTTCGCCGTCGTTTCAAGGAGGCGGTGCTCACGGTCCAGCGCTCCAGTTTGTACGGTGGACATAGTCAGCACTCGCGCAAGGATTTGCCGTGGTACTTGATGCTCGGCCCGCAAAGCAGTGGCAAAACCAGCTTGCTGGAAAACTCGGGGCTGAACTTTCCGCTCAATCCGCGCAACACCCGGCAGACCTCCAGTGAAAAACACCTGGGCTGCGATTGGTATTTTGCTGAGCATGGCGTGGTGCTTGATACCGCTGGACGTTTTCTAACGCAGGACGCTCATCAGGTCGATGCTCATGCTTGGCGCACGTTACTGGGACTGTTGCGTCAACGTCGGCGCAACAGGCCGCTCAATGGGGTGCTGATTAATCTCCCTATCGAATTATTGCAGGGAGGCCATCAGGATCAGCTCGCTGAATTGGCCGGTCAGGTCCATGCACGCTTGCAGGAAATTCATCATCAGTTGCGCAGCGATGTGCCGATTTATCTGGTGCTGAGCAAGGCTGATCGTGTTGTGGGGTTCGATGAGTTTTTCGATTCGTTGTCTCGAGAAGAAAACCAACAGGTACTTGGCGTCACTTTCCGCAAGGGGCGGGACGGCAATGACGAGCATGTTCTTCGAGAGGAACTCGAAGCGTTGTTGCTACGCCTAAATAGCCAAGTGTTGACCCGCGTGCACCAAGAGCGTGATACCCAGCGACGCGGACTCATTCTCGATTTTCCGCATCGTCTGGGCATGATTGGCTCCCCGCTGTGCACGTTTGTGAACAGTGCTTTTTCCAGCAATAGGTACCGACATACCAGCGCGCTGCGGGGCTTTTACTTGACCAGCGCTCCGCACGCGGTAGGCTCGGCAATACCGGTTGGACACGCGGAGCAGAGTCTCGCCGGCGTAACGGCAGGCGCTTCACAATTTAATCCCGGCAGGCAAGCGCCAAGCCGAGTAGAAGGCCGCTCACGGTTTATCCATCATCTATTCAGCCAGGTGATATTTCCCGAGGCTGCGATGGCTGGATTGGATCAGCAGGAGGGGCAACGTATCCAGTGGCGACAACGGGCGCTTTATGCCGGTGCATTAGGCTGCCTGGTATTGTTCGGTGTGCTCTGGGCCAGCGGCTTTTCTGCCAACCACGAACATATTGAGCAGTTGCGGGGCTTGAGCCAACAATTGACCCGCGAACACTCCACCCTCAGAGCACAAGACGATGCGAAGGCGGCATTGACGGTTCTGGACCGTAGCTATGCTGCGACTCAGGTTTTTCCGAGCCCGCAAGAGCGGTCGCTTTACGAGCGCAGCGGTCTCTATCAGGGACAGAAGGCCAATCCGCCGCTGTACGACACCTACTTGCGTGAGCTGGACAAGCAGCTCCTGCCACGTATCGCCCAACTGCTTGAAGGGCAGGTCCGTGCCAACCTGAATAACCGTGAGCGATTGCTTGGCAGTCTTCGCGCTTACCTGATGCTCAATTTACGTGAGCGGCGTGACGCTGCTCTGTTGAGCGAGTGGATCGCTGCTGACTGGTCACTGCGTTATCCCGGTAATGCAGCCGTACAAAATGGCCTGAACAGCCATTTGAAACGTTTGCTCGAGCAACCCTTCGTGTACCCGCTTAATGATGCACTGGTCGCTCAGGCGCGTCGTGCGCTGCGTGGCGAGTCGTTAGCCACTGTGGTTTATCGGATTTTGCGCGATCAAGCCCAAAGCCTACCGGTCTATCGCTTGGGCGAGCATATGGGGCCCCAAGGCGCACTGTTTACCGGCACAGGTCATACGATTCCAGGTTTCTACACACAGCAGGGCTATAACCAGTTTTTCCTGGGCAAAGGGACGGGGCTGGTCGATGAGATTTTGCAAGACAATTGGGTGCTCGGTGAAGGCAGCAGCATGAGCGTGATGGATCTGCGCCGTCTGATGGTCGAGTTGGAGCAGCTGTACTTTCGTGACTACACCAATTACTGGGGAGAGGCCGTCAACCAAGTCGCCTTGCAGCCACTGACTGATGCGGCACAGGGTGCTGAGATGACAGCAGGATTGACTTCGGCCAATTCCCCCCTGCTGCAACTGCTTCAGGAAATTCGTGACAACACACTCTTTCCGGCTTTAACCGAAAGTCTTGGAGAGGTCGCCGACGCGGCAAAAGCAACAGGTGCTCTGGGTAAAGTCGCGACCGCCGCCGCCGAGAAGGCACAGGCCAGTCTGGCGAAGAGTTTGCCTGATACCGCCAAGAAGGCCCTGCAAAGACGCTTTGAAACCCTGCACCGCCTGCTGGATGACAATAACGGCCCCTCAATGGAGCTGGCCCAAGCGCTACAAGCGTTACATGGCCTGCAAGAGCAACTGACAAGCCTGGCTCGTTCAGGTCAGCCGGATCAGGCGGCCTTTGAGTTGGCGAAAGCTCGAATGAGTAATCAGCGGGACGGGTTAAGCACTCTGCGCAACACCGCCGCACGCCTGCCACAACCGGTTAATGGCTGGCTCGGACGATTGGCAGAAGACAGTTGGGTGCTGGTATTGGACGAGGCTTACCAATTTCTCAACCAGCGTTATAAAAACGAGCTTTACAGCGTTTATGCTGAGTCGATCAACCAGCGTTATCCTTTCCATGCCCACAGCACCAGTGACGTGGCGATCACTGATTTTCGGGAGTTCTTCAAGGCTCAAGGCGTCGCTGACAGCTTCTTCAATAATTACCTGAAGCCCTTTGTCAGTGGTGACGCCAGTAACTATCACGTGCGAACGGTCGATGGACGAGGCTTACCGATATCCAGTGCGTTGCTCCAGCAGATGCGCACTATGCAGGTGATTCGCCGTAGCTTCTTCGCGCAGAACCCCGCCGAACCAACGGTACTGTTCAAGTTGGAGCCCTATTCACTTGACTCCAACTTGAGCCGTGTCGAGTTTCGCCTAGGGGATCAGCAGTTGGAGTACCGGCATGGGCCAATCGTGCCCGTCGCGTTCAAGTGGCCGAACGAGGTCGATGATGGTCGAGCCAGTTTGGTTCTGGATGATCTGAGCGGTCGCCGGGTCTCCATTCAGAAAAGTACCGGCCCCTGGTCGCTGTTTCGCTTGATGGATCTGATGCAGACCGAATACCACAGCGGTCGCGATGTATTGATGCTCAAGGCCAACGTCAGTAACCGTAGGGCTAATTTTCTGTTGCTCAGCCAACGCTCGCCGAGTCCATTTGAGCTCGGTGAGCTGCGCAGCTTCAATCTGCCAGAGGCCCTTTGATGTCGCTTACCAAACATTGGCATAGCGCAGCGCGCACGGACCTAGGCAAGGTCCGTGCGCGTAACGAAGACGCTTATCTGAACATTGCACAGCACGGCCTATGGGCCGTTGCTGACGGCATGGGAGGTCATCATGGTGGAGACATTGCCAGTCGTCTGATCGTTGACAGCCTTACACAGCTGTCTACTGCTGGAGACTTCGAGCAACGGGTAGAGCAAGTGCGCCAATGCTTGCACTGGATCAACCGACGCCTGAGTCAGGAGATGACGCTCATAAGCGAGAGCCAGGGCAAGGTGATGGGCAGTACCGTGGTTGTGCTGCTGGTCGATGGAACACGAGCGGTCTGTATCTGGGCGGGAGACAGTCGCTGTTATCTCTGGCGCGGACAACATCTTTATCAGCTTAGCCGCGACCATTCGTTACTTCAGCAATTGCTCGACGAACAGCAACTCAGTATCGAACAGGCGCAACAGCACCCATCTGCTCATGCGTTGACCCAAGCAATCGGTGGCGATGACCGGTTGGGGCTGGACATTCTGGAGTTCAGTGTCCAGCCTGGAGACGTTTTGTTGCTGTGCAGTGATGGTCTCTATCAAGATATCAGTAACAAAGCCGTAGGCCAGGCGCTCAGCCTATCCACAGCTGAGTTGGCTCTAGACAGGCTGTTCGAGGGTGTTCTTCAGGGAGCTGCACGGGACAACCTCACGGGTGTGGTGATTCATTTATGAATGCCGTGTCCCCAATCAATAATGAACTACCGACGCTGCTCAATGGGCGTTATCAACTGGAGCAGTTGTTGGGTGTTGGCGGTATGAGCACGGTCTATCGCGCTCGCGATCTGGTGCGCGATGGGTTCACAGATCCTGAACCGTTTGTTGCCATCAAGATCCTCAGTGAAGAAATCAGCGAATACGCCGATGCCAATGCGCTGCTCTATTGCGAATATGCCCTGACCCTACGCTTGCACCACCCTCACGTCATACGGCTGCACAGCTTCGAGATTGATAGCCAAAGCCAACGAGGCTTCATCACCATGGAGCTGATGCGTGGAATACCGCTGGACAGGCTGCTCTGCGAACGACCACAAGGGTTGCCCTGGGAAGAGCTGAGGGAAATTGCCATCGCCGCGCTGGAGGCTCTCAGCTACTCACATAGCCAGGGTGTACTGCATGGCGATATAAAGCCCAGCAATCTGATGCTCACCGATACAGGCGTGCGGTTGTACGACTTTGGTCTTGGGCAACCATTGGAGGGCATGTTATCCGGGCTCCCTCGTCTGCAACGTAGTCGATTCACGGCCTGGACTCCGCTCTACGCTGCTCCCGAGTTGCTGGCTGGAGACGCGGCCAGTACCAGCACCGATGTGTACGCCATTTGCTGTGTGCTCTTTGAGCTGAGCAGTGGCCGCCATCCGTTCCCCAAGCAGAGTGACCAAAAGGTAAATGCCCATACGGGCCTTCGGCCGTCAAACCTACCGAAAACCTTAGCAGACGCGCTGCGCAGGGGCGTCCGTACTGACCCCAGCTCTCGAATCAGTCTGCCTGAACTGCTTGGGGTTGTTCGCAAGACGTCGCAGCCTTTACAGCGACGCCAATGGATGGCCGCGCTGCGGTGGCTATCGAGGAGCTCGACGGTATGAGCGGCAACGCCACGTCCACGGTCATATTTGAAGTAGACAAATCGACAGGGGAGCAGCCGATAGAGTTTTTTATCGTCGACGAGCGAACCGAGCATTACTTGGCTTTACAAGAAGGCGATGACTCTGATCGAGGACTGTTGACAGGCGTATTGGGTGGAATAGGTAGCTGTGGAAACTTGAAGACCCGGGAACTGCATTGATGATTAGCCTTGGCGAACTCTTTGGCAAATCACTGGCGATGCAAAAAGGCTTTTGGGAGTACATCCGCGCCTACATGAACAACGGCCCTTATTTCGAACACGGTAATCACAGCGAATCGGAGGTATTCGTAAAAAGTCAGTTGGCCGTACGATTCAAAATGAGAGGCCGCGTCAAGAAAATACTGGAGCAGTTAAAACAGACGTAAAAGGAGGCGGAAGGCAAAAATTGCTTAGGTGTCAGTGATGTTGTAAGGCTGATGCTCGAGCCAATGTTCTACCCCCAGGATCGAATCAAGGAACTCACCTACAGCATTGCAAAGCGCCGCTCCCGGAACCGCTGGCCGAGCGTTCTTACTGCGCGCATGAAAGCCAATGGCCGCACCACGCGTCTTGTTGATCTGCCGTGTGAGAAGGGGGGGCGATTGCAGCAGTTGAGTGCAACACAGTTATTGAGGCAGGGGGGGCGGCACGCCCCTGAATAGTATGGACAACCATACAATGACCAACCGATACTCTTTCATACGGAACTTGAATGCCAACCTCACAACGTTTACCCCTTGCCCACAGGCCGATAACCATCCTGGGTTCCGGCCACGCCCTGCCCGAGCAAGTGGTCACTAGCGCTGAACTGGATGATGAACTGGGCCTGGCGGTCGGTAGCGTGGCGCGTATAAGTGGCGTGATTCAACGGCATGTTGCTAGCCGTACCGAAAACGCCGCCAGCCTCGGCGCCATTGCCGCACACAACGCTTTGCAAGCAGCAGCACTTGAGCTGCACCAGATCGATCTGATCGCCTGCGCCAGCGGCACCATGGATCAGGGCATGCCGTGTAACGCCGCCCTGTTGCACCGGGCCTTGGGGCTGGGCTCTTCCGGTATCCCCGCTATAGATATTAACGCCAGTTGCCTGGGGTTTATCGCCGCAGTTGACACATTGTCTTGGTCACTGATTGCGGGGCGCTACCAGCGCATTCTTCTGGTCTGTTCGGACATAGCGTCTTGCGGCTTGGACTGGCAACACGTGGAGGTTTGCGGGATATTCGGCGACGGCGCGGCGGCGGTGGTATTGGGGGTCAGCAATGACGGCGCCAGGATCCATGCTTCAAGCCTCAAGACATTTTCTGAAGGCGCACATCTGTGCCAGATTCCAGCCGGTGGCTCGCGTTATCACCCACGTCGCATCGACAGCCCATTTGAACCGCTGACCAGTTTTTCTATGCAGGGCAAAGCGGTGTTTCGCCTAGCGGCTAAACATCTGCCTACGCTCGTGGATGAACTACTGGGGCAAGCCGGGATGACCCAGGCCCAGATCGACTGGGTTATCCCCCATCAGGCCAGCCTGCAAGCGATGCAACATGCGGCCAGGCGGCTGGGCTTCGGTCCGGAAAAGGTCGTCGATATTTTCGCCCAGCACGGCAATCAGATTGCAGCTTCTCTGCCTACTGCTCTGGACATCGCCATTCGCGATCAGCGCATTCAGCGCGGACAGCGGCTGATGCTGATAGGTACCGGCGCAGGCTTGTCCCTCGGCGGTATGATCCTGGAGTACTGATGAAAATTCTCGTCACCGGAGGCACCGGGTTTATTGGTCGGCACATTGTCTGGCGGCTCGCGGCCCAAGGCTGTGAAGTCCAGTTTACTGGCCGTAACGCCAGCGCGGCTGCTGAGGTTATTCGCCACAGTCCAGCCACTGTGTGCTGGGTTCCGCTGGAACACGGCACGCCCGCGGCCTCCTACAAGCTGAGCCAGGTCTCGCGGGGTTGTAGGTCCATCGTCCATTGCGCGGCCTTGTCTTCTCCGTGGGGCACGTCGCAAGCATTCGCTCAAGCCAACCTTGATTCCACCAATGAAGTGCTTCGGGCTTGTCGCGTCAACGAGATTGAGCGTCTGGTGCATTTGTCCACGCCCAGTCTGTATTTTGCCTTCCGTGATCGTCTCGGTATCCGTGAAAACGAACCACTACCGCCGCCTGTCAATGAATACGCTCGCAGCAAAGCCCTAGCTGAAATGCGGGTGCACGAGGCCGGGCTTGCCGAAGCCGTGATCTTACGTCCACGTGCGGTGTTCGGTCCTTGGGACGGCACACTGATGCCACGCTTGCTGCGGGTCATGCAGCGCGGATCCATTCCGCTAATGCGCGGTGGTCATGCGCAATTGGACCTGACCTGCGTGGACAATTTGGTCCACGCAGTAGCGTTAAGCCTGACTCAACGGTTACCCAGGGCGGTATGCACTTATAACGTGAGCAACGGCACGCCACTGACCATTGCCGACTTGTTGCAGCGTGTCGCGGAGCAGTTCGGTTTGAACCTGCGCACCCGGCGCTTGCCGTGGAGGTTGATGGACGCGGTAGCACGGCTACTGGAAACCAGCGCTCACCTACGCGGAAGCGGTGAGCCATTACTGACGCGCTATGGCGCTGGAGTGCTGGCGTTCAGTCAGACCTTGGACCTGAGTGCTATTCAAAATGAGCTGGGCTACCGTCCCGTAGTTACTCAGGACGAAGGCATTCGCCTACATGCGCAGTGGTGGCTCGCCCAACAAGGAGTACGACCATGAGCTGCACCGTCAGCCTCAATGTACTGCGTGCAGGGTGGTGCCAGCATTTGGAATGCATGGCTGATCGTGGCGGACGCTGGGCGCCAACGCGTTTTCCAGCGTTATGTGGCCTGATCCGCCATCCCACTGAGGGGTGGATATTGTACGACACTGGTTATGCCGAACACTTTTTCAACGCCACTCAAGCTCTGCCTGAACGCCTGTATCGTGGTGCAGTGCCCGTGGAGTTACCGATGAAGGAGCAACTGCTCTCCCAATTGCGGGCTTTCGATATTAGTCAGGATGACATTCGTACGGTGATAATTTCGCATTTTCACAGTGATCACATCGCCGGACTTCGGGACTTTTCCCGCGCGTCGTTCATCGCTCTGGACGCCGACCGCAAGCACATCGAAAGCCTGCGCGGTCGTCGCTGGCGCGCCACCCTAGGCGGCCATCTACCTGAGTTGTTACCGGACGATTTTGCCGCCCGGTTGAACCTTGCGGACACCTGCAAAAACGCCACGCTGCCGGAGTGGATGGCACCTTTCAGGCTGGGTCTCGACTTGCTCGGCGATGGCAGCCTGATTGGTGTGCCGCTACCGGGCCATAGCGAAGGTCAGTTGGGCTTGTTTATCCCCGATGCTCAAGGTCGTCCGGTGTTTCTAGTGGCCGATGCCTGCTGGTCGGCACCTGCCTGCCGTGCCGGTCGGTTACCAGCCCCGCCAGCTTTATGGTTTTCCAGTCACGACGCCAGACAATATCGTCAGACCTACAGTGACTTGGGAGCTTTGATTCGTCGTGAGCCAGCGGTGGCGGTGTTGCCGTCCCATTGCACGTACGCGTGGGAGGCGTTTAGCGATGAGCAGTGAGCGCTTTATGGGTACGTTGCGCAGCGCAGTCAGTTTCCTGCTCAGCCGCTACTGGCTTCGGTTTACCCGGCGCGACCGACTGGAAGCCTGGCAGGCACGGCAGTTGAAGCGTTTTCTGCAACGGGTATTACCCCAGGCGCAGCGCTTCAAAGGCCGCGCTGTCACTGCCCTTGACGACCTGCCGCTGATGGACAAGACCGCGCTGATGGGCGACTTCGCCGGATTCAACACTCGTGGGTTGAGCCTGGCGCAGGTACTGCCGGTGGCGCGCCAGGCTGAAGCATCTCGCGATTTCAACCCGACGTTAGGGGATATCACTGTGGGACTGTCGAGCGGTACCAGTGGCAATCAAGGTGTCTTTTTAGTCAGCACACAGGAGCGCCAACGCTGGGCCGGTATCCTGCTGGCGCGGACCGTGCCGCGCCATCTGCTGCCACGCTTACTCTGCCCGTGGCGTGCGCCGTTGCGCATAGCGTTTTTTCTGCGGGCGAACAGCCGACTCTACACGACGCTTTCCAGTCGCCGGATCGACTTTGCTTTTCACGACTTGACGCTGGGCCTTTCGGCGTCGCTGGCCCAACTCGACGTACAGAATCCGGATGTGTTGGTGGCTCCGGCCACCGTACTGCGAGGTCTGGCCGAAGCGGCGCTGGCAGGGAGGCTGACGATCAGCCCCACGCATATTCTGTCGGTGGCTGAAGTCCTTGAGCGTGATGACGCCGACGTTGTACAGGCAGCGTTTGGCGTAGTGCCACAGCAGATTTATCAGGCCAGCGAAGGCTTCCTGGGTTACACCTGTGAGAAGGGCACCTTGCACCTGAACGAAAGCCATCTGCACATCGAAGCGGACTGGCTGGACGTCGAGCGCACGCGCTTTCAGCCAATTATTACCGATTTCTCACGGCGTACGCAGATGATCGTGCGCTACCGTCTTAACGATATTTTGCGGGTCGCCGAGAAACCTTGCTCCTGTGGGCGAGTTGAACGGGCGATTGCTGCCGTCGAGGGCCGTGTCGATGACATTCTCTGGCTGCCCGACCTAGCAGGAAGTCAGTTGCGGGCTCTGTATCCCGACGTACTGCGGCGCGCCCTGCTGATGCACGGTACCACTCTGCAAGAATATGAAATCCACCAGCATGGGCTTCGCTGGCAGATCAACGTGCGAGCCGCTGGCGACCACGCAGACCTGTGCCGGGCCTTGGGAGATAGCCTCCAGGCACTGTGCCGCCAACAGCAGTTGCAATCTCCGTTGTTGAGCTTCGGCCAATGGCAAGCGCCGCCTCCACACGCCAAGCGTCGCCGCTTGAAACTGTTGCAATTACCTGAGGGTTTGCCATGCACGTATTGATTCTCGGCGCACGTGCGCCAGCTTGCCTGGAGTGGGCGCGGGCCTTTGATGAGGCGGGGTGGAAGGTGAGTGTGGGAGACTCATTGAGCCAGCCGCTTAGTCGATTCAGTTGCTCAGTGCAGCACTTCGTGCGCCTGCCAGAGCCCAGGCATGACCCGCAGGCTTGGATCGAAGCCCTCGCGAAGGTGATTAACGCGCAGCACATTGATCTGTTGTTGCCCACTTGCGAAGAAGTCTTTTACCTGGCCCATGGTCTTGAGCGCCTCGCACCGCTTTGTCGGGTAATGACCTCCGATTTCGCTCTGTTACACCGTTTACATCACAAAGGTCGCTTCGCAGCCATGACCCACGGCTGGGCGCTTGCAGCCCCTGAAACCCGCCTGCTGACTAATTGGCAGGCGTTGCAGGTTCTGAGCGACGAGGCTGCGCAATGGGTGTTCAAACCGGCGTACTCGCGCTTCGCCTCGCAGACCTTGATACGCCCATCCGTTCGACAACTGGCCAAGGTGCAGCCCAGTGAAGCGGCGCCTTGGGTAGCGCAGCGATTTATTGACGGTCGTGAGTATTGTAGTTTCAGCGTGCTGATCGACGGCGAGCTGCGTGCTCACAGCTGTTACCACCCGCGCTATCGGGTGGGCCGTGGTTCGGGGATCTTTTTCGAGCCTTGTGCGCCTGTGCCGGTGCGCCAGTTTCTCGAGCAGTTTGGTCGCGAGACTGGCTACACCGGCCAGGTAGGATTCGACTTTATCGAGGATCACAGCGGACGTTTTCATGTGTTGGAGTGCAACCCACGGGCGACCAGCGGTGTGCACCTATTCGACAACCAGCGACGGCAACTGGTTGCCAGCTTGAGTGATAAGGGTTTGGTTGAGCCAACGCCAGAACCTCGGATGATTGCGCTGGCGATGCTCCTGCTGGCGGCGCCGCTGCAAGGCTTGAGTCCGCAGTTCTGGCGTGACTACGCTGATGCACGCGATGTCATTACCCATAAGGGCGACTTCTGGCCGCTGACTGCGCAAGTATTGAGCCTGGCCGAAATCATCACACGTGCGGTGTCCCGACGATGCGGTTTGCTGGCCGCGTCCACGGCTGACATCGAGTGGAACGGCCAGCCATTAAGCGAGCGCACGCCATGAAGTTGCTGCTAGAGGAACAACTACTCAGGGAACCTGCCCGGCCAGATGACAGTCTCGCCCGGTGTTATGTGCGGGCCTGTGCCAGTGGGGGGCTGATTGGTAATGTCAGCACCCAGATGGCGTTGCTCGACACCGGGACGCAGCAGTTTCCAGTGAGTATCACCGAAGGCAATGAGCCGGATGACAACTGCTATGTGGTGTCTCCCCAAACGGCCTACAGCGGGTATGCCCGCGAAGAACTCAATCGCCTTGGCCGACCATGGCTGACCTGGCCACTGAAGACGCTGATCCAAGGAGTCGTCCACTTGCTGCGCTGGGCTAAGGTTGACAAACTGGTACAGGTCAACAACTGGTTGCTGTCCACCAACCTCTACCCTACAAACTGGGACGTCACTGAACTGCCGGCGATTACTGCATTGCTGCGCCAAACCTTTCCCAAGCATGGGTTTGGCTTCCGTTCGCTCAATGACTTCAGCAATCGAGACTTGCGCCAATGCCTGGAAACCCTCGGCTATCTGAGTATTCCCAGCCGACAGGTATACCTGTTCGACGGTCGGGCAGGGGCGCAGGCGCCATTTTTAAAACACCGCAACACCCAGCTGGATGCCACATTACTACGCCGTAGCCCCTATGAAGTGGTACCGGGTAGTGCGCTGAGCGACGCCGATTTTCAGCGCATTGAGCACCTCTACAACCTGCTTTACCTGGACAAGTACTGCACGCTGAACCCGCATTACAGCGCCCAATGGATGCAGCGCGGTCAACAGGACGGTTGGCTGCAAATGCGCGCCTTGCGTAGCCCAGAAGGACGTATTGACGGGGCGTTGGGCTGGTTCGCCAACGCGGCACTCATAAGCACTCCGATAGTCGGTTACGACACCGCGCTGCCACAAGGGGCCGGGCTTTATCGGCAACTGACGTGCCTGTGCCTACAAGAGGCTGTCGAGCGCCGCCAAGTGCTGAACTTCAGTTCCGGTGCCGCCGAGTTCAAACGCTGGCGCGGTGGGCAGCCGCAGATTGAATACAGCCTGATCTATGTCGCCCATCTGTCTTGGGGTCGACGGTGGGTGTGGATCGTTCTTAGCCGACTATTGCATGGCATCGGCGTGCCCCTGATGAGGAAGCTCAAACTGTGAATACAGACGCCCAGTGGTGGCCAGTGGCGCTGAGCCATGAGCTGCGAAATACGCCGTTGGCGTGTCAGGCGCACCACCTGCCGCTGGTGCTGTTTCGCGACGAAAACGGGCGTGTCGCCGCATTGCCGGATCGCTGTCCGCACCGCTTCGCACCCTTGAGCGCAGGCAAGGTCCGTGACGGCCAGATTGAATGTCCCTATCACGGCTGGCGGTTTGCCGCTAACGGACGTTGCGCCCGTGTGCCTGGCGCCAATCTGACAGCTTGCAGCAAACCGTTGCTCGCCAGCCTACCCAGTTGCGAGGCTCATGGTCTAGTTTGGGTCAGCCTTGGCGCTGAGCATCCCCAAACGTCGCCCGTCGCACCCGCCGAACAGCGAAACGACCTCGACACGTTCTGGATCACCGATCATGTGCGGTGTTCGTTACAGGACGCGGCGGAAAATTTCCTAGACGGTTTCCATACCCATTTCGTCCATGCTGGATGGATTCGTCACGACCGGCAACGGCAGAAAATCATCGCACGGGTTCGCCCGCTGGCGGATGGCGTTGAGGCGCTCTACAGCGAAGAGGGTAAACAGTCAGGACTGATATCGCGACTGTTCGAAGGTGAGCGTGGCGCTAGCATGGGACGTTTTCGCCTGCCGGGGCTGGCGGAAATTGAGTATCGCGACCGCCACTATGGCCTCAATCTGTTGGTCAGCGCTTGGATGACTCCTTGTGGCGAGGGCCAGTTGCGCCTATTTGCCCGTATCGCTACGACTCGTGGGTTGCTGCCGGCGCAGCTCAAACGCATTGTCCTGCGCCGGTTATTCCGGGTCATCCTGCATCAGGATCGACAGATCCTGGAACGGATCAGCGCCAATCAGCAGCGTTTCCAGGCAGCCCCAGCGACACCGCTGGATGGACCGCAAGATCTGCTCGGGCCGCACATCCGGCAGTTGCTTAAGCATGGTCAGCCGCTGGTGTTTGCGCAGCGTGAGTTGAAGATCTGGCTCTAGGGTCTATTGAAAGGGGCCATCTAGCCTGACACCGAGGCCCCCTTGAACAGGCGCCTCCTGGCGCCGGGGGTACGAAAATCCGCGAAAAACCAGAGTAGATGGTTTTTGTGCGGTTTATGTACGGTTTTCGTGTGGTTTTTGTATGGTTTTTGTGCAGCTTATGTACGGTTTTTGTGTGGTCGTTTCAGCCCTTTCGCACATTTTAAAATGCCCATATTTCGCCCTGAAAGGTCCATTCTTTCGGCATTTAGCTCAATCCGCACATTCGGAAAATAGATCCCTCCCCCCTAGCGTTAAAAATTCATCTCTTTCCAAAGGAGCTCCAAAAAAGCTTCAGAGACGAATGTTGCTCGGTGCACATAAGTTGACGCGAGTATAGGCGTTCAACTTAACGGGAAGCTGAGGCTAATATTACAGTCTTGTTACTTGTGCATTTGTGAGCAAATGTTAGTTAAGGGCGAACGAATGTAAGCACTCACCGTGGTGATTATTCAGAGTGCCACCAGTGGGTATTCGGCAATCAAGCGCACTTCCTCCAAGTCCGACTCGAAAGTACTGGAGCGCACGGTGGCTTGGCGCAAGCGCAACGACAAATCCTTCAGGCTGCCACTTTGCACCACGTACTTGGCCTCTACGTTGCGTTCCCAGCGGCGTTGGTCCGTCAGCGGGTTGCCCGCCGAATCGCGGCGCATATACACCGAGTTGGCGTTGCTGTAATCGGCGCCGGAGCCTTTGGCGTAGCGGGTCATGAATGATAGGCCGGGAATGCCGAACGCCTGCATGTCCAGGTCGTAACGGGCCATCCACGAGCGCTCCTTGGGCGAGTTGAAGTCGCTGTACTGGATCGAGTTGTTGAGGAAGATTGAGTCCGATTGGCGCAAGTAATCGAAGTCGTCATCGCCGTTGTTGCGCTGGTGCGACACGGCCACGCTGTGGGCGCCGACCTTTACCCCAAGCCTGGCGCTCCAGATGTTGTTGTCGAACTCACCCAGCCGTTTTTTGCCTTCGTCCACGGCCTTGTAATAGTTGAAGTCGCCGAACAATGAGACGTCGTCGGTCAACGGGTAATTGGCGGCGCTGCCGAAGTAGTATTGGTCCCACGCGTCCTTCAAACGGCTGCTGTACAGGCTGACTGTCAGGTGTTTATTGACGGCATATTCACCGCCTAGATAGCCGATCCACGGCGAGTCGACCTTGCCCGCATAGAAGGTCGCAAAGCCTTTGTTCATGCCACTTTCACTGGGTTGGCTCATGCCGCTCAGGCGTCCGCCTTGCAGGCTCAGGCCCTCAAGGCTGGTATTTTGCGCGGTGACGCCGCGAAAGCTTTCCGGCAACAAGCGCGAGTCGCCGGCTGCCACCACGGGGGTGGCGGGGAATACGTCGCCGGCCTTGATGACGGTGTCCAGCACGCGTAATTTCGCCGCGCCGCCGAATTTGCTGTAGCTGCTTTCGGGGCGGTTGTCGCTGTCCACCGGCAACACGCCGAACGAGCCCTTACCGCCGCTGCGGCCGGTGCCCGAGTCAAGTTTCAGGCCATACATGGCAAACGCATCCAGGCCGAACCCCACGGTACCTTGGGTAAAACCCGATTCGAATTTGCCGATCAAGCCCTGCGCCCAGGCTTCGGAATAGCCATTGCCGGTGGGGCTGGACTGGCCCTTGCGGTCATCACGGTTGAAGTAAAAATTGCGCGCCAGCACGCTCACGCTGCTGCCTTCGATAAAACCTTCGGGTTTGTCTTCCACGGCCACGGCGGCCAGAGGCAGTGCGGCAATCAGTGAAAAGGGTAGGGTGTAGTAAGCAATACTCATGTTTCGCTCCTGGGTGTCGGCAGTTTTCAGCTTTTTATAGGATCGGGCGTTCTTATTGATTTGGCCCAGGCTGATAGTTGCAAACCGCAGATAACGAACTCGTTGCGTGAACATTACAATTCTGGCAGCTCGCGACCACCTAACAGATAAGTAATGTTTCAGTGAACATGGCGACAGGGTTGGTTGATTAGTCTCGTTACTGAACTTTTCAATCGAGGAACCTGTTATGAACGCTTATAAAATTGGCTTGGGTGTATTAACGGCAGTCTTGTCATTTGGCGCGTTGGCCGAAGGCGGGGGTGATCGCACCTTTGCCCTGATGATGGAGCGCAATGAAAAAGCCATGGCGGCCTACGCCGAGAAAAAGGGCAAACCGATGCCCGAGGTACAGGCCTACCGCTATGGCATGAAGCTGGACATTGCCAACGTGGTCAACGTCACACCGCCGATCCGCTCGTGCAACCCGGTGCCGTCGCGCATGACCTATGAAGACTCCAGCGGCAAGCTCAATACCCTTGAGTATCAAGTGATGGGCATCTGCCGAAACAACGGTGGTTGATCGGGCCAAAAAACAGTTGGGGGCGGCGCAAAAAAGCGCTTCAGAAAACGCCGGCAGCGCCGATGCAGGTGAGAATCCTCTCCCAATATGACCATCGGTGCCCCATGTTCAACACCCGTTTGAAGCAGGAGCTGTCGGCTCTTCGTGAAGAGTTGTCCAGCTTGCAGCAGGTCAAGGAGAGCCTGGAAAGCGAAATGCTGTGCCTGACGCTGGACGCCGAAGGCCGGGTGGAGTGGGCGAACGCCAACTTCCTGCAAGAACTGTCGTACCAGGCTACAAACATACTGGGGCGCCACATTGATGAGCTGGTGCCCGCATATCTGCGTCAGGACGAATTCCAGCGGCGCTTCAAGAATGCCCTGGTGCGGGGCGAACACTTCGCCGGCACCGTGCGCCTGATGCGTGGCAACGGCAAGGAAGCGTGGCTGCGTTCGATCCTGCAGCCGGTGCGCAACTCGGACGGGTGCATCAAACATTTTTCGATTTATTCCAGCGACCTCACTCGCACCATCGAGGCGTCGCGCGAGCACGAAAACCTGATCACCGCGCTGGTGCGTTCCACCGCGGTCATCGAGTTCGACCTCGGCGGGCATGTGCTGACCGCCAATGACCGATTCCTGAGCGGCATGGGTTACAGCCTGGCGCAAATCCAGGGCAAACATCACCGTATGTTCTGCGAGCCACAGGAATACAACAGCCCGGAGTATCAGCACTTCTGGAAACGTTTGAATGCCGGTGAGTTTGTTGCCGCGCGCTTCAAACGGGTCGACAGCCATGGCCGTGTGGTGTGGCTGGAGGCGACCTACAACCCGGTGCTGGATGCCAATGAACGGTTGTACAAAGTGGTCAAGTTCGCCACGGTGATCACCGATCAAGTCAATCAAGAGCAAGCGGTGGCCGAGGCCGCCAACATCGCCTACAGCACCTCGCTGCAAACCGACGACAGTGCCCAGCGCGGCAGCACCGTCGTGACCCAGGCGGTGGATGTGATGCGTGATCTGGCCAAGCACATGCAACAGGCCGGTGATGGCATCGAGGCGCTGAACGCGCAGTCCCAAGTGATCGGCACCATCGTCAAGACCATCAGCGGCATCGCCGAGCAAACCAACCTGCTGGCACTCAATGCGGCCATCGAAGCAGCACGTGCCGGTGAGCAGGGCCGTGGCTTTGCGGTGGTGGCTGATGAAGTTCGTCAATTGGCCTCGCGTACCAGCAAGGCCACCGAGGAAATCGTCGGTGTGGTGCGTCAGAACCAGGACATGGCCCGCGATGCGGTGTCCTTGATGACTGAAGGCCGCGAGCAGGCCGAGCAAGGTTTAGCGCTGGCGGCCGAGGCGGGCACGGTGATTGTGGAGATCCAGGACGGTGCAAAAAAGGTGGTCAGTGCGGTAGGACAATTCGCAAATCAGCTGTCGACCTAACCCGTGGGACTTGCGCTTGAGGTATCGTAGGTTTTTTCTTGCTTGAAGAGCCGCCCCTCCATGAGCCCTACCCACCTTCTCCCCGTTCCGTTGTCCAAGGCTTACCGCTTGCTCAATCACGGGCCGACCGTGTTGGTGAGCGCGGCCCACGACGGCAAGCGCAATATCATGGCCGCTGCCTGGGCGATGCCGCTGGATTTTGAACCGCCGAAAGTCGCCGTGGTGCTGGACAAGGCCACCTGGACCCGCCAACTGCTGGAAGGCGCAGGCACCTTCGTGCTCCAAGTGCCTTGTGTGGCCCAGGCCGATCTGGTGCAGACCGTCGGCAACACCACGGGCTCAGACACCGACAAATTCGCCGCCTACGGCCTGCAGACGTTCAACGGTGAACACACCGAAGCGCCGCTGCTGGAAGGTTGTGTCGCCTGGCTGGAGTGCCGCCTGCTGCCCGAGCCCCACAACCAACAGGCCTACGATTTATTCCTCGGCGAAGTCGTGGCCGCCTATGCCGACGAGCGCGTGTTCAGCGAAGGGCACTGGCACTTTGAAGGGCATGATGAGTTACGCACCTTGCACCATATCGCCGGCGGTAATTTCCTCAGCATCGGCGAGCCCATTGTTGGGCGTCAGCTGTAAGCCTTACCCGCGTACGTCTGCCAGGCAACAGATCGGCGGGGCGTTGGGCCTGGCGGTGCGGGTGTCGGTGGGGTCGAACGGCGTGATTTGCGTTGGTGGGCGCGGTGTTGGCGTTGCGCCTCAAGCAACGCTCGCCCGAGCCGCACGCGATATTGGAAACAACATAGATAAAATGTGGGAGCTGGCTTGCCTGCGATAGCGCCGGCTCAGCAACACATGTGTTGACTGACGCGCCGCTATCGCAGGCAAGCCAGCTCCCACATTGACTGCATTTCAAGCCAAAGGCTCAGCGCCCGAGCATTTTCACCCAACGCGACGGCGGCATGCCGTAGGTGCTGCGAAATTGCCGTGTCATGTGGCTCTGGTCGGTGAAGCCGGCGGTCAATGCCGCATCCACCAACGATTGGCCTTGGACGAGCAAGCTGCGCACCAGGTCCAGCCGCCGCATGGTCAGGTAGCGATAGGGGCTGGTGCCGAACAACAAGCGAAAATCCCGCGACAACGCCCAGCGATCACGGCCGCAATGGTCGGCCATTTCATCCAGGGTGATGCTGCGGCCCAAGGCGCTGTGGATAAATTCCCGGGCGCGCTCGGCGGCGACGTAATCGAAAGATTTACGGCTGATGATCACCCCCGATGCAGCGCTCAGCGCCTGGGCCAGGTCGTACAGAGCGTCCTGTTCCTGCATCGGGTCAATCGGGCAATCCAGGCTTTGCAGCAATACTTCGCTGGCGCGGAACAGTCGCGGGTCGGTTGATAATCCGTTGTGGATAAACGGTAACGGCCTGCCGCCAAGAATCTGTTGGATTAGCGCCGGCTCCACATAAATCATGCGGTACTTGAAGCCTTCTACACTGCTGGCGCGGCCGTCATGGCATTCATCGGGGTGAATCACCATGGTCGTACCGGGCAAGCTGTGGGTCATGCTGCCGCGGTAGTGATAACTCTGCACGCCGAACAGCGTGCGCCCGATGGCGTAGGTGTCGTGGCGATGCGGGTCGAACGCAAAGCCTGCAAAGTACGCTTCGATACGGTCCAGGCCGCTGGCGTGCGGGGCGCGGTGCAGCCAATCGAGGCTAGAAGTGGGTTGGCCCATGGTGACTGGTCACAAGTAGAGGTGGAAACACGTTAACCCAGTCTGGCGCGGGTTGTCTGCCGAGGTCTTGTACGATTGTGCGTGATCTGGATGAGCCTTTTTTAACGGTCGCATTGCTTTGCGTTAAAAAATGATTGTTTTACGATAATTAATCTATTATTTTGTGCGCTCACTCACTCACCGAGGTTGTTTATGAATACCCAACGTCTGGCCCAGCTCAGTCAGCGCATGTCGCTGCTTACCCTCTTGCTGCTTGTCGTTATGCTGGTGCTTAACACTGCCGTGTGGCTGTTTCCGGTGCTGGGTTCCTCCGCCGATGGCCTGGGGTTTGGCTTTGCCTTGACTGACCGTCTGATCGAGGCGCACGCCGCTAAAGTTGCGCTGTTCCCGTGGTGGCAGACGGCGGGTGGCATTGTGCTTTCCACCATCCCATTGATGGCGTTGGCGTCAGGCTTGAACCATCTGCGCCAACTGTTTCGCAATTACGCTCGGGGTGAGTACTTCTCCAGTGCCGCGGCGCAGCACCTGGGCAAAGTTGGGCGAGCAGTGGCGATATGGGTGCTGCTGGACTTTTTATGCGAGCCGTTGCTCAGTGTCTGGGTCACGATGAATGAGCCGGTCGGCCAGCGATTGATTACGCTGAGTGTCACCGCGCCAAGCTTCGTCGCGTTGTTTCTCGCTGCCTGTATCGCGGTAATCGCGCGTATCCTGTGGCAGGCCAGTGAAGTGGATTCTGAAAACCGTACTTTTGTTTGAGATCGAAATGCCCATTGTGATTGAACTGGACGTTATGCTTGCCCGGCGCAAGGTCAAATCCAAAGACCTGGCGGCCGCCATAGGGATTACCGAACAGAACCTGTCGTTGCTCAAACAAGGCAAGGTCAAGGGCATACGGCTGGGCACGTTGGATGCTATATGTGCCTACCTGGAGTGCCAGCCTGGCGACTTGTTGGTGCACACGCCTGAGCCGGCGGCCGAATAGGTTTAACCACTGACGAAGAGGGACGCCCCATGCTGTTCTCCGACTTGCCGTACGCAGCACCGTTGCTGTCGCTGGGGCTGCTTTGGGCTGTCGCGGTGGTGACGCCGGGGCCGAACTTCTTCAACACTGCCCAACTGGCGGCGAGTTGCTCGCGTCGTCATGGCGTGGTGGCGTCCGCCGGGGTGGCCACGGGCACGGTGATATGGGGGCTGGCAGGCGGCTTGGGCATCAAGTCGCTGTTCACCGCTGCGCCCATGCTCTATCTGGCCTTCAAGATCATCGGCGGCTGCTACCTGATCTACCTGGGGCTGAAACTGTTCAAGCGTTCGGCTCCTATCAATCAAGCCGCATTGCCTGACGAGCCCCAGCGCTCGCTGTTCTCTGCCTGGCGCTTCGGTTTGCTGGGCAACTTGTCCAACCCCAAGGCCGCACTGTTCGTTGCCACGGCCTTCGCCTCGACCATGCCGCCGTCACCGTCGCCAACGTTGTTGGCGCTGGCGGTCATCACCATGGCCACCTTGTCGTTCAGCTGGTACACCAGCGTAGCCCTGGTGTTTTCCAGCGAGCGCATGGCCAATCTTTACAGCCGTTCACGCAAGTGGCTCGACCGGTTTGCCGGTGGCTGCTACCTGTTGTTTGGCGCACATCTGGTAGCGAATCGCTGACCGCTCATGGTAAGAAGCCTTACTTTCAATAGTGAGGCCGAGTCATGAGCAAGGTGCGGGTAGGTATTATTTTTGGTGGCCGTTCGGCCGAGCACGAAGTCTCGCTGCAATCGGCGCGCAATATTGTCGATGCGCTGGACCGTTCGCGCTTCGAGCCCGTGCTAATCGGCATCGACAAGGCCGGCCACTGGCACCTCAACGACACCTCGAACTTCCTGATCAACCAGGAAAACCCGGCGCTGATCGCCCTCAACCAGTCCAACCGCGAACTGGCGGTGGTGCCGGGCAAGGCCAGCCAGCAAGTGGTGGAAACCTCGGGGCAGGGCCTGCTGCAACACATCGATGTGATTTTCCCTATTGTCCACGGCACCCTCGGTGAAGACGGCTGCCTGCAAGGCCTGCTGCGCATGGCCGACCTGCCTTTCGTCGGCTCCGACGTACTGGGTTCGGCCGTGTGCATGGACAAGGACATCAGCAAACGCCTGCTGCGCGATGCCGGCATTGCCGTCACCCCGTTCATCACGCTGACCCGTGGCAACGCGGCGCGCACCTCCTTTGAGGCTGCGGCGAACAAACTCGGTTTGCCGATGTTCGTCAAACCCGCCAATCAGGGTTCCTCGGTGGGCGTGAGCAAAGTCGCCGACGCCGCCGAGTACCACGCCGCCGTCGAGCTGGCCCTGGGCTTTGATGAAAAAGTGCTGGTGGAATCCGCCGTTCAAGGCCGCGAAATTGAATGTGCCGTGCTCGGCAACGACAACCCCATCGCCAGCGGCTGCGGCGAAATCGTGGTGAGCAACGGCTTCTATTCCTACGACAGTAAATACATCGACGACCAGGCCGCCCAAGTGGTGGTGCCGGCCGATATCAGCGTTGAGGCCAGCGAGCGTATTCGCCAACTCGCCATCGAAGCGTTTGAGGTGTTGGGTTGCGCCGGGCTGGCGCGGGTCGACGTGTTTCTCACCGACGACGGCGAAGTGCTGATTAACGAAATCAACTCACTGCCTGGCTTCACTCGCATCAGCGTGTACCCCAAGCTGTGGCAGGCGGCGGGGATGAGTTACAGCGAGCTGGTAAGCCGGTTGATTGAGCTGGCGCTGGAGCGGCATGCGGGGCGGAAGGGGTTGAAGATAAGCCGCTGATTGTTGTGGCGCGCTACCTTTTGTGGCGCGCGACTTACTGTGGCAAGCTCGCTCGCCACAGTAAGCCGGTTAGCCTGCCAGCCATAGGGGACAGAGGCTCTCTAGTTTTTGCGAGCAATCCACGAATAGATCAACGTCTTCGCCTCCTCCGGGTGATGCGTCCTCCTGCGGTAGCTGGCGAAGGTCGGTGATGTGCAGTAAGTGCACACCTCACTGACTTCGATCTGCTCACGCTTAACTCCCGCCGCTTGCAGCAGCATCACCCCGTATCCACTCAAATCAAACCACGCACTTCCCGTCTGCCGCGCATGCGGCGGTGCAATCTGCGGCGCCAGCCGTGGTGCCGGCTGCTCGAAGCGCCACGGCGCTTGTCCGTCACGCCACAAGTGGCCTTGGTCCGTCTGAAACTGGGTGATAAACCCTTCGCTCACCTCGTAACAGCACGGTTTGATCGACGGCCCGATAGCGACCTGCAACTGGTCAACGGCAATGCCCTCGGCGGTAAATTGCTGCACGGCGTTGGCGATAATTCCGCTTTGCAACCCCTTCCAGCCGCCATGCACGGCGGCAACCATTTCACCACTTTTCGCGGCAATAAGAATGGGCAAGCAATCAGCGGTAATCACTGCGATTGGCGGGTGCGCGCGAGTGAGCACGCCATCGGCCTCAACGGTATTGGCCACCTGATCAGGCTGCCATTCGATCACCGTCGCACTGTGCACCTGCTTGCAGATGAACACCTCATCCGGTCGCAATGGATCATCGATCGAACAAAAACCATGATCGACGCCGGGGAGGGCGCCGAGATTGTTTGCCTGTTGCAAGGGGCTCTCTCCGCTCAATAAAGTCAGTCGCCGACCGCTTCGCCTTCACGCCGAGGATCCGCGCCGCCGCTCAGCGACACCTTACCCTGAGCATCGCGTGTGCGAACAATGGCCTGGATGCCGCTGGTCATATCGATCTCACTCAACGCATGGCCCTTGTCCCTCAGTGCCTGTTTCAACTCGGGGCTGAACAACCCTGCTTCCAGCTCGGTCGCACCGTTGCGGCTACCAAAGTTGGGCAGGCTGATGGCCGCTTGCGGGTCGAGCTTCCAATCGAGCATCGCCACCAGGGATTTGCTCACGTACTCAATGATCTGCGAGCCGCCCGGTGAGCCCACGGTGGCCAGCAACTCGCCGCTCTTGCGGTCGAACACCAAGGTCGGTGCCATGGCCGAGCGTGGGCGTTTGCCGGGCTCGACGCGGTTGGCCACCGGCTGGCCGTTTTCTTCAGGGATGAACGAGAAGTCGGTCATCTGGTTGTTGAGCAAAAAGCCCTGGACCATCACATGCGAACCGAATGCCGCTTCCACCGTGGTGGTCATCGACACGGCGCCGCCCAGGTCATCCACCGCCACCACTTGCGAGGTGGAGATGCGCAACGGCGAGCGGTCCGGCGCGTAGGCCACCTGAATGCCCACAGGCTGGCCTGGTTTGGCGATGCCCATGCTGCGTTCGCCGATCAGCGCAGCGCGCTTGGCCAGGTAGTCTGGGGCGACGAGGCCAGCGGTCGGCACCGGCACGAAGTCGGCATCGGCCACGTACAGCCCACGGTCTGCGAACGCCAGGCGACCCGCCTCGGCAAGCAGGTGCACGGCTTCGGGTGTGGGTTCAAGCCCTGCGGGCGATGCGCTTTTAATCGGTTTCATCGGCGCTATGGCCTGGCGTGGGTCGCGGGCTTCCACTGCCTGCAATGTGCCGAGGATCTGTGCGATTGCAATCCCACCCGACGACGGCGGTGGCATGCCGCACACCTGATACTGCTTGTAGTCGGTGCACAGCGGCGTGCGTTCCTTGGCGGTGTAGGCCTTGAGGTCGGCCTGTGACAGGCTGCCCGCATTGCGGTTGCCTTGGACCTTACGCGCGATCTCATCAGCAATCGGCCCGTGATACAGCGCGTCCGGTCCTTCCTTGGCGATGCGCTTGAACACAGCGGCCAACGCCGGGTTTTTCAACAGGGTGCCGGTGGCTTTAGGCGTGCCGTCGGCATTCAGAAAATACGCCGCCATCTCGGGTGATTGCGCGATGTAACGGTCAGCCGCGATCAACGCGTGCAGGCGCGGCGAAATCGCGAAGCCTTGCTCTGACAAACGAATCGCCGGTTCAAACAGCTTGGCCCATTGCAGGTGCCCGGTCTTCTTGTGCGCCATTTCCAGCGCACGCAATACCCCCGGTGTGCCGACCGACCGCCCGCCAATCTGCGCCTCGGGAAACGCCATCGGCGTGCCGTCCGCTTTTAGGAACAAGCGCTCAGTTGCGCCGGCTGGGGCGGTTTCGCGGCCGTCATAGGCGTGCACTTTTTTGCCATCCCACAGCATGATGAACGCGCCGCCGCCAATGCCGGAAGACTGCGGCTCCACCAGCGTCAGTACGGCCTGCATGGCAATCGCTGCATCAATTGCCGAACCGCCTTGGCGCAACATCTCGCGCCCGGCTTCGGCGGCCAGTGGGTTGGCGGCGGCGGCCATATGGCGCTCGGCGTGGCGGGTGGTGAGGTCGGTGCGGTAACCCGAGCCCAACTCCGGTGCCGGCGGCTGTTCATTGACGGGGGTGTGACAGCCGGCCAGGGCGAGGGCTGCGGCTATCACTGACAGTTGACGGCGGGAAATCAAAAACACGCGCTGAACTCCGTTCATTTTGAGAATGATCTGTTGTCCTTGGGGTGGTACTTTTTACAGGTAAATCACGCCTTGCAGGTAGAGCACCGCATGGCCCGAGATGATCACGCGGTCGCCCTTGAGCTCGCAACGCAGTTGCCCACGGCGCTTGCCGCCTTGTTCAGCAGTCAATTGCGACTTGCCCAAACGCTCAGCCCAGAAAGGTGCCAGCGAGGTGTGTGCGGAGCCGGTGACCGGGTCTTCATCGACGCCCACGTTCGGGCCGAACCAGCGCGAAACAAAATCAAACTGCGTGCTTTTGGCCGTCACCGCGATCCCGCGTTTGGGCAGGCCCTTGAGGCGCGCGAAGTCTGGCGTCAGGGCGGCGATTTGAGCCTCATCGTCGACCAGCACGATGTAGTCATCGGTGGCAAACACCTCGGCGTGCTCAATCCCTAATGCGCTCAACAGTCCACTGGGCGGCTCGCAGCGCTGAGGCTGTTTAGCCGGGAAATCCATCGCCAGTTCGTCGCCATTGCGCGTCACGCGAAGCTCGCCGCTGCGGGTGGCAAAGCGCAACACTTCAGGTGCGTCCGCCAGTTGATGAATCAGCACCCACGCCGCTGCCAACGTGGCATGGCCGCACAGGTCCACTTCGACTTGCGGGGTGAACCAGCGCAACTCATAGAAATCGCCACGGGGCACGAAATAGGCGGTTTCGGAGAGGTTGTTTTCCGCGGCGATGTCTTGCAGTTGTGCGTCGGGCAGCCAATCGGTCAGCGGGCAGACGGCTGCCGGGTTGCCACCGAAAGGATGTTGGCTGAAAGCGTCGACTTGGTAGATGTCCAATTTCATCGGGGGCACTCCGTCTTGTGGAGGCTGGACACTAACAGTGGGTCAGGAGGGCGTCAAAATACAGATACGCAGTTTTTTTGAGCGCACGCCCCCTGGCCTGCTCAGCCCAGGCGCAACAGCATCGCCCCGGCGGCAATGACACATGCGGCAACAATGCGAGCGCGGGTCAGATGCTCTTTCAGCACCCATGCCGAAATCCCCACGCCGAACAGGATCGACGTTTCCCGCAGCGCTGAAACGGTGGCGATGGGGGCAGCGGTCATGGCCCAAAGCGCCAGACCATAAGACGCTATCGTGCCCACACCGCCGACGATGCCCAGGCGCCAGTTACGGCTTACGTAGTCACGGAACACGCCGCGCCGGGCCGCTAAAGCCCATGCGGCAAGCGGAATGCCGGTCAGCAGGAAGATCCACAGTGTATAGGCCACCGGCGCGCCGGACTTGCGCACGCCCAAGCCGTCGATAAGGGTGTAGCTGGCGATCACCCCCGCGTTGATCAGCGCCAGAATCAAGCCTTTTCGCTGTCCTGATAACGGCGCTACAGCCATGCTCAAGATGCCCAGAGAGATCACCGCAATGCCGAGCCAGGCAAATGCCGACAATGGCTCCGCCAACACAAACACACTCACCGTCGCCACCACCAACGGCGCGGTGCCGCGCATGATCGGGTAGGTCTGGCTCATGTCGGCAATGCGGTATGTCGAGGCGACCAGCACGAAATACAGCACTTGGAGAATCACCGACGCGCCGATGAACGGCCAGCTTTCTGGCGCCGGCAGCGCCAGAAACGGGATGGCCGCCAACGCGATCAACGAGGCGACGGACGCAATCAGGCAGGTGGTCAACAGCTTGTCGACGCCACCTTTGACCACCGCATTCCAGGTGGCGTGGAGCGCGGCGCCCAGCATGATAATGGCGAATACGTGGAGGCTCATGAGGCGTGGCTTGCGCCGTTGATCAGCGCCGTCAGCACATGGTCCGCCCACACGCCATTGATCTTGAGATAGGCCCGCGCCTCACCCTCGCGCTCAAACCCTAGCCGTTTGAGCAGACGCGCACTGCGTTCATTTTCAGGCCGGTAGTTGGCCATGATTCGATGCAGTTTCATGTCATCGAACACATGGGCAATCGCGGCTTTCAGCGCTTCGTGCATCAGCCCCTGGCCCTGGGCAGATTCGTCGAGCGCGTAGCCCAAGTGACAGGCTTCAAATGCACCGCGCACGACGTTGGTGAAGTTGCAGACGCCGATGACTGTGCCGTCGTGCAGTATCAGCAGATGCAGCGCTTCGCCGCTGGCGGTTTTCTCGGCCATGGTTTTGAGGCGTTGGGTGATGGCGTCGAGTTCGAAGAAGTCATCGCCGTGCGTGGGTTCCCAGGGTTGAAGGTAAGCGCGGTTTCGCAGCAGATACGTTTGCAGAGCGCCAGCGTGAGACGGGCGAGCGGCTTGCAGCGACAGCCGTTCGGTGGTGATGCCGTGGGTGGGGAAGTGGGGGTTCACGTATCGCCTCCTTGTGGATGGGGGCGAGTATGCCTCAGGGCTTTTCTTCAGGCATAAAAAAACGGCCTACCTTTCGGTAAGCCGTTTTTAGTACTTGGTGGCTACACAGTCATTTGAACTAGATATTAAAGCTACTGTATTTAAAAGGTTTTGTTTGGATTGCTACTTTTTGGGATACATGGGGGGATACACGGTGCTCGCTGCTGGGCCATCTTTTGCTACCTTGGCTGGCCAGCCCTCATGAGTAACAAAGCGCTCCTCGGTGCAAAGCGCAGGGACCAAGGTCAGGCAGCATTTCAGATTTCACGTAGCGCCACGCCCCATTGGCGTAGGTAGGACGATCTTCAATTAACTCAGACTCTCAAGTCGTTCGGTAGCTTGGGCCTGTGCTGTGCCCAGTTGAAACTTCCACTCGGTCGCTTCTTCGTCCGTGCAAACCCCATCGGATGGCAGCGTGGCTATCAACACTGACGCATATTCGTAGTGCTCATTGAGATCTTCCATTGAGGCGCTTACCCCGACCTCGTTAATGAGTGCTTTGGCGTGCTCTCGCATTTGGCTCTTCTCTTCAAACGTGTAGCGGGACATCGCAGCTCCTTGATATGCGGATGACTAAAACCCATTGAGCCACATCAAGAAAAAATCTTCAGCCGAAAAAAATCTGAACGAAAAAGCACTTATCCCCCTCCCGCCGACGGGCTTCGCGTGAATTTTTTGTGCAAATTCGCAGGTAGTGCAAACAAGGCTCCAGCCCAGGCCCGCTGCGGGGCTTGGCAGCTGATGGGCCATTGCACTTTGTGCAACGTTTTGAAGAAAAATGACAAGCCATTGCACTGGCGACTGGTCGTTCCTGGCTACGTTTCAGGCCACCAAACCCAATGGCATTAAGGGTGCGGCGGAGTTTTCTCAAAGTGCATGGCTTGTTTTTTGGGGTTGAACTCGTGATTCGGCTGGAGTGGATGAAAAGCGTGCGCGCCATGTGGAGCAGGGCTTTCAGCCAATTTGACAGGGTGTCGTGAATTTCATTTCTTTGCGTGAGCGCGCTGGGGGTGGTGTTGTAAAAAACCCAGCTTTCGCTCATTCAGAGGGAAATCAAAAAAACACACGGAAGTGCCGCTGGTAACGCACGGAGGGGGATGTTGGTGAAAGCCCTGAAAGCCCCGGTTTATAAGGCGAAAAACCTGAAAACAGCTTTTTTGAAAGTCCCCGGAACCGGCAAAGTTTTGCAGGTGGGGTGGCAGAGAGAAGGAAGAGGAGTGAGGCCGCTCACACGGCCTTGGTTGGGCACCACTCAGCAGGGTTTTCCTGCCAGGCAATGATTGTTGATTCACGCCATCCGACACGCCCTGGTGAGATGCGGACAGGTCTAGGGAACTGTCCGCTTTTCATCACTCGCCAGAGGGTGGTTCGCGAAAGGGAGGTGACATCGAGCACGTCCCTTTCCCGCATGAAACGATCCAGCTTACTCACGTTGGGCTCCTACGATCTGAGCCTATGCGAGACTCCTAAACTGACTGGTCGCTGAGTCTCAGGACGCGGCGATTGTGCGCTTAAGTTTCAGAAGAGCAGCAGTGTTATCTACGGCTGCTTCTTTCGGCACGGTAGGAGGCATCGCTGCCAGTGTTGGAGCCTGTGTTTCTTTCTCGGCCCCATCAAATAACTGCTCAAGTTTTTTCCCGAGAGCAATCCAGGTGAGTTCTTGGATTTTCACTTGTCGTTCGTGCTGGCTGTTACAGCGAGAGAGCACCACCTCATGTTCGCCAAGACTTTTGAGCAGTACGGCGTGGGATAAGGTGAACAACTCCAACAGAATTTCGAGAGTGCCACCCTGCTTTAACGCCTGTGCCAACAGATCCTGTTGAAATAGTTTGTTGATCGAAGCTGGAACGCCCACCAACTTCAAGCGCGCTTCGGCTACTTGAATAATCAAGTTGTTTGGGATACCGGTTCGCGCTTCGGCGGTGAAGCGCAATGCCTGAGCGTCCTTCCTCAGCTGCGCACTGCGTTCAATTTCTTCGTTGATTTTGCTCTGCTCGATGGTGCCTGACTTGGCCATTGAATTCCAGGAGGCGTCTGTGAGACTGGCCTGAGTTTCAAGTTTTGCGGCCTGCTGCGTTAGGCGCTGGTTCTCTTGCACTACTTCGGTGTACTTATTTTGCAGAGCAACATAAGCGTCTCTGTTGACTTCGAAAGAAGCTAATCTTTCCTGTAACTCAGGGCTCAGTTTTTCCGGATCAATAGTGTTCAGTTGCATGTCGTTATTCCTTGGTCAGTTAAGTTGTGCTACTTGCGCCCTGGTGCGAGGCTCATCACACCAGTTCTACGTTCTCAGCCATGGCGAGTTTTGCAAATTGCTCAACTACATAGCCTTCGTTCCGACTGTTGTAATCTTCGACGCGGTTACGTTTCGGGTTTTCCAGCATGATTACGCGCCAACTGGAGTCTTGGAAGTAGATCGACAGATTGTCCCAACTGGTGACCAGTACGGCATTAACCGGAAAGTGCGGCACGCTGAAGCTCGGTACGCCGCCATAGGTGCTTACGACCTGCGCACTTTCAATGCGCTCTTTCTCGGTCGGTGTCCCCGCCTGCTTGGCGTATAGCACGGCCTTATCGTGAGCCAGGAGGTCAGAGCCAATGATCGCGATCAGATCGCCACCATCGCGCAAGTTGTCGTCAATCGCTCGCGTTACGTCATATACGAGGGCGTCCAGGTTGGCATAGTCGCCGCCTTCACCCAGGCGAATTTTGCCAGCCTCTAGACCCTGGCTGAGCACCTGACCTGGCACCTGCTCACGGGCCTGTTGCAACCAGCCTTTGTTTACATCTTCAAGCATGGGAAAGGCTTCAATATCGGTCTGTGCGGCAGCATGTGTGCCACGAAACCCAATCATCATGCGATCTAAGGCGATCTGCTTCTGCACGGCGTCGGAATAGCGCTTGTGGAAGTCCGGGAACTTGGCCCAGGCATCAAGCTTGACGTATGGCAGGCTAACATCGGACTCGGTAGGCGACAGTTCGTAAGTATTGTTTTCCAGGCTGGAAAAGTCTTTTACTTCACGGTCTTTAGTTTTGACATCAGTTCGGCTGGTTACAGGGCCAGTTACCCCGAACATGACTTTTTCACCTTTGATCTCACTGACCGGAACAATGTTGATGCGTTCTAGAAAGTCGGATTTTGCCGTGATCTTTTCATTGAGTGATTGGGCTGCACTGGGTTCGACAGCAAAAGAACGAGCCCCTTCGGGCGCTTTATAAACCTTGGCGTAAGCCTGCTTTAAGATTGAAAACTTTGCATTGCCGTTATTGTTGCTCATTGGAAATCCCTATTGTCGGAGTTGAGGTTAGAGGCGGTAACTTGCTACAAGCTTGGCGAGAATGAAGTTGCACAACATGCCTTGCCCACATGTTAATATTAACACAATGCAATGTATTTATATGTCTTTCAGAGGCTTGCTTAATGCGAATTAACTGTAGGTATTGTGGCAACAAAGCACACATCTCCAGAGCTGAAAAAGAGTCGTCGAGTTACGCAAAGCTTTATTGCATATGCCTTGAACCAAATTGCGCACACAGCTTTGTTTCAGAACTTAGCTTCTCGCACACGCTTAAGCCCTCCAAGATCCTGCCAGCAGAAGAAACGATACTTGATCGAATATCAAAACTTACTGGCGAACAGCAAAAGCAACTACTTGAGCAGCTAGACATGCTTTAACAACTTATAAAGAAAGTCATCTAAAAACTTACACCCATAAAAAAGCCCCGCTGGACAAACACCGAGCGGGGCTTTTTATTCAGGTCAATCGGTCAATCAGGCGCGGGAAGGCTACGAAGGTAGGCCACGACCTGTCGGCGATGCTGGTATTCGACTGCCAAGCCTTGTCGTAGCAGCGCCTTGAGCACGTTACCGCTTCGGCTTATCAGCATTGCGTTTGGCATCACCCACTCAATAGCGCGTTCCCGGTGACTGAAGCGAAGCAACCGCCCGCGTTTACCGTCTTCGTCGTTCACGGCTTTAGCCGCCATGTGCAGTGGGCCGCATATCCAATGATCGAACAGGGTGAATTTTCCATCCCGACTACTCTGCCTGATGCCGTGATACCAGGTGCCAGGGCGGTAGTGCATTCCCTCTACGGTTTCCTCCTGGTCGTAGACGGCGAAGCGTGGACGCTGAAGCTTTTGCAAGTCGTTCCAGGCCTCTAGGCTGTCGAGATGTAGGCTCATGCCCGTACCTCCGCTGTCGGCCAACGGCTAACCGCTTTCATTGCCTCGGCTTGGGTGATGGGTTCGCTAATCATGTTGCAAACGAGTTTGCCACTCAGGTACACCCTCCAGCAGCAACGTCGCTCCAGACCATCTCCGGCTTCCAGCTCGGCCAACAGTTCCGAACGATGGCCTTTGACCCACAACCGGATTAAAGCTGTCAGATTCGATGCAGGCGCGACGATGATGTTTCGACCCTCTGCCCGGACGCTGAAACCGTGTTCATGCAGGTAGCTCAGATGCGAACTCATGACAAACTCTCCTTATGCACAACGGTGCCTTTACTGCCCTTGTTTCCCCCTTCCCCGCTAAAGGGGGGTGTTTTAGCCGCTACAACTTTGGAGGCCACTGCCTTGGCCGACGCGCTCAACGACCTAGGCAATCCAGGCGGAGCGCTATGCACCACGATATGGCCCTGACCGATCTTGAAATTCTTGACCACTGCGATGCACACGTTCCACGCCTCGCGGGCTACGGCATCGCCTGACTCGACCACGTTGCCCTGGTCGTCGATGATCGCCAATCGCGCCGGACGACCGTCAACAGTGGTGAACTGGTAGCCGCTAGTCACGTTGGCACTGATGCGTCCCTTCTCCAGGGTGCCTGTCTTTGGAATGCCGATCATGACCGCGCTCCTTCACCTACTTTGCTCAAATTCATCACAGGAATTCCTCATGCGAAACAGCGCCGTTTTTGCCCTTATTTCCTCTGTCCCCGCCAAGGGGGGGTGTTCTATCCGAAACATCGAAACAACCCGCGCCGTTACTGGGCTGTAGCGTTTCGCAAGGGGTTTTTGCGGGGGTGGGTAAAATGCCTTGCGAAACGCTGGAGGCCACGTAATCCGTGGCTTGTTTCGATGTTTCGGATAGAGAGGGGGGGCTGGCCGAAAGGTAGCGGGTAAAGGAGTCCTTAAAGTCCTCGATTTGATAGCCCTTCTTGGAGTCGAAATTGATACGGATCTGTTTCGACTTGATACCAAACTCTGTCAGTTTTCCCGATAGTTGACGTGGCGACATCGGCTTGCCACGGTTCCAGGTGGCCCAGGGCGCTTCGTCGTCAGCAATCAAGGCATCCAGCAGTTCAGAACTGAAAATCTTGATTACCCGTTTTTCAACGAACATGGCTTTCACGTCCTGGAGCAATTCGATACCGATACTCGGCGTATCACCCTCCAGGCCATGCAGCACAGTCGCCGCTAGTCGTGCGGACTTAGGCCAATGCCCACCGGCAACATCGGCAATAGCCAGCAGCGGCTCCCAGCAGTCGTTTGCACGGTCGTTAAGCCCTTGGATAGGGTCAGGGCGTGCATCGCCGATAACTGCGCCGTTATCAGCAGCGAAGCGGGCCAGCTTCGCTTGTAGCCGCATCCAGATGGTCGGGTCAGAATGGCGTAGACGCTCCACAGTCTCGCCTGCAACCCGCCGACGCAGGCGCAGGGGAATGCTACGGTCGGCCAGGGTGTCAGCGATCTTGCCAATGCCGCACAACGCCTTAGCACCCCACACGTTGAAGCGGGTTGGCATGTGGTCATCACCTACACACCGAATGACCGAGGCGCTGTCTCGGGTAAACCCGGCGTTGAGGATTCCCCTGGCGTCATCGTGCGCCGCCAGGAAGGCGTCCACCTCGTCAATCAGCAAGGTCGGTGCCCACAACTCAATAGCCCGATACAGCGCCGCTGGAGCGATGTTCGCAACTTGCAACGGTCGGTAAGCGAGCCTGCCCAGGACTGTTAACAGGATGGACTTGCCACAGCGTTTCTCCGGCGCGGTGATGTTGGCAATCGGAGCTATTTGCACCACGTCGATCAGCCAGGTGAAGGTCACCCAAAGCGCAGCCGCACGGATGGTTTCCTTGTCTGCCGCGACATACCGTTTCATGGTATTGGCAATGTCATCGAGCAGCTCTTCGCCACTGACCGGCTTGGGCCAGGGTTCGATCTCGCCAAAAATGTCATTGTGGGCCGCGTCTTCTTCATCCTCAGACACCGCCGTCAGACGGTCGAACTCGGCCATGCTGACCTGCTTGGTGTCCTTCACCTTGGCGCGAAGACGGGCGAAGATCGACGGCTCGTTTTTGCGCATTTTTTGCAACAGAGACAGGATGCCGGGCTCATACAGCGCCCCGGCATCGCTACCGAGTTTCTTAACGGCGTCACCCACTTTGTCAGTGGTGGCCCACTGATCGGCGAAACGATCTGGAGTAGTCATTCTTCGACCCCCAGGCGTTGTTTGGCGAGGTTGAAGCGCTCCAGGTCAGCGGGGCTCATTTCAGTTCCTTGGTCATTCAGGTTTTTGCCGATCTGGTAGATCAGGCGTTCATGTCGGACAGCCGCTGGACTGGGGCCACGGCGCTCACGCTTTTCACCAGGGAACAGGTCGCGCAGCTCCAGGCCGATGGCTTGGGTAATGTCCAAGGCACTGCACCCCACCCAGCACTTGAGCAGGACGGTGCCGTCTGAAGTCTCGGTAATGCCTAGGCTGGGCGACTTGTCAGCGTGAGCGGGACAGCAGGCTTTCCAGCGGCCCTTTCCATTGATCTTCACCTGGTCAAGACGATTCAAAACGCTGTCGATGGGCGTCATTTCCTGATCCCCGATTTGGTTTTCTTGCGCATGAGGTATTTGTCCACGGCCTCGACGTTCCAGCGCACCGCACGGCCAAGGTGCAAGGGTTTTGGAAAACCAGCGATCTTGGAAATGCGCCACCAGGTGGCGCGGCTGATTTGATATCGAGTCCACATCTGCTTGGCCGTCGCCCATACAGGCTCAGGCGGAGGACGGGGCTTGGCGGGCCTTTTCATGGTCATTGCGGATCCCCTCGGGCCAGGTCGACGCGCACAAATACGTGCTTGTCGTTGAGCGTGTAAGGGGTGTTCGGCTCCAGGCCGTTTTCACCGATGCAGCCGGTCACGGTGCGATAACGCTTCGACCGGCTATGCCTGTACTTGAGACGGATTTCTCCTTGTTCACCGGCGCAAACCGTGCCCCCGACTCCGGCGCTGGCCGTGCCGCGATCCCCGACAAAGGCGGTGCCATAGTCCCCGGCAGTAGCTGTCCCCAGAACTCCGGCAGATGCCCTGCCACAGCTCAAGACGTAGGCCACGCCACAATCTCCAGAGTCGGCCCGCCCCCACTCTCCAGCACTGGCTGTACCGAAGACTCCAGCGCAAGCGGTGCCCCTGTCCCCGACTATGGCCGTTCCGCTTTCCCCGGCCATGGCGTTGCCGCTGTCTCCGGCAATCGCGGTGCCGTAGTCACCTGCCTGGACGCTTTGTAGGTCACCGCCTAGGCAATACGTGCGAACGGGTTTCACATCCCCGTCCTGAGTGCTTTGTTCGTCCTGGTGCTGGGCTTCAACGGCTTTTTTCAGGCAAGCCGATCCCGTCAGCGCATCACTGCGCTCTTGAAAAGTGTTCATCTCAGTCGTCCCGTAAAGAGGGGAGGAAGGTCACAGGGCTGATACGCCTGTTACCCCTTCGCAACGGCTCACATCAGCGGTGGCCGGCGTCTCCGGTCATCAGCCGGCCTGCTTCAATCGCGGCGGCGGTAGCGCCTCAACGGCGGATTTGATTACCACCGAAATATCCTCACCAACCCGCTCCAGGAACGAGGCAATCATTTCACGGGTGTAGGTGGAAGAACCCCGCACTTCACCGAACAAGATGCTCAGCAGATTGATGGATTCTTGGGCGCTGCGGAGTTTGTAAAACTCGTCTTCGGTCATGCAGTAGGGACGGCTCATTGCGCACCCCCAGCTTTCAGGATGCGGACGTTGTCCTGGTGAGCGTCGAAGCGTTCGTTCAGACATTTAGCGCGGGTAATGAGCGTTTCGCGGTAGTCACCTGCCAGGTACTGGGCAATGTCTGCCAGACGTTCAGCGTGATGGTCATTCCCATCGGCAAGCGTTCTTTTCATTGCCCAGTTCAGAGAGTCGATCCATTCCAGGTAACAGGTGGCGGTCTCCAGTTCGTTGATGGCTTCGACGGCGATAGCGGTGATGATTGATGGCTTGTTCATTGAACACCGCCTTGTGCTTCCAGGCTGCGGACAATGTCCATGTGAGCGTTGTAGCGTTTGAGACGTACAGAGAGAGAGGAATTTGCGCGGAGGGCGCTCAAGGCCATGCGACGGTGAGCGAGTGCGCGGATTGCGGGCGGAATGAGAGCTGTCATGGGTGGTGCTCCTAACGTAGCGTTGGAGCTGCCACTGATCGTCGCCAAACGATTTAGGGTGGCAGCTGTGCGCAGGTTGGCGAACCGGGACGTTAGGCACCCGGCAGACCCGAGGGTCTCCCGCGCACAGCCACCATAAACAGGATGTGCGGGCACAAAAAAAGCGCCTGCTATCGTGATGGGGGCGCTTGTGCGCCTAACAGTAATCGGGTCGCCAAACCCGGTCGCTGAATTGGCAGCGACGGGCAAACGATACATGTGGGAGGGAGTGGATACAACCCCATTCTTTAGATTGGGCAACTCAGGCCACCCCGCGTAATGCGATGCGCTGACGAACCCATGATTGAATCTCAGACAGAACGAACCCCACGGGCGAGCCCCGTGACTTGCTGTTGCTCAGCGATACGGGGCGGGGGAAGGTCGGGTCATCCTTGAGGCGCTTGTAGACCGTGGCACGGGCCAAGCCGGTTATAGCCTCGACTTCGGGGAAACGGATGATGGTGCTCGCGGCGTCGAACTGTGGCGTGGTAGCACCTGACATTTTGCTGATGTTGCTCATATGTGTATCCCGTTGTTGATAGCAATATGAGCAATTTTAGAACGGTGTAAATATCCAAACGAAGTCATCATCTTTCGTTTTTCTATTCCGGATTCATCGCGATAAATAATCAAGCCGATGCCAGATCAGGGGCGATCACCACCGACAATGGTATGGAAAAATCTCAATCCGGAATGGATTTGTCGGTTTTCTGTTCCGCTTCTCTTATTGCTTTCTTTTATATATGGTTTCTTATAACTGGGTTTTTATCGAGTCGAGTAAAAGTGTTTGGGTGGACTTGGCGCTGCCACTTATTTCAATGTCCACGTCCTCAATTTCCCCACGGTGCATTGCTAGCCTGACGGAAGATTCGAGTGAGCGTACCGTTTCATGTGTGACACATTGGGTTATTAAAGGCTTAACCAGCTTTCGCACGCGCTCAGTCATGTCAACGTCACGCTCGTCAAGTCCTATTGACTCAGGCGGGAATAGTGCATTGGCGAGTTGATTATTTGTATAGCGAAAACCCTTTATTTCTGCCCACTGGCATAAGTCGAAAGCGGCTAAAACTTGGTATTTTTGCCACTTCTGCAAATCATCATCGTTGAAAGGTTTCTTGACTCTTTCGCTCATTTCGCTCCGCATACCTTCAAGCCATACGCTGAAAGCCTGCTTAATTGCCTCATCATCATGATTAAGATTAATCGTAACAGCAGCGCCATGAATATACGGCTGTGTAGAGTACTCAATACACCCTGGATTGCGCGCCGTTTCTTTTATCAAAGGCGAGCCATTTCTGTATATTTCGTTGATTACTCCTAACGAATCTTTTAAGTATGTCCATGAGTCTACGTTTTCTACTGCCGAGCACAGCTTTTGATACAGAGCTTGCCATGACGGATCCTTAGACCAACAAGCCGAAAATACAGCCAAGTCAGAAGCGCTCATGCATTTGACGGGGAAAGGATCGATATGGTTGTCAGGTAGGTCAAACTGCTTTGGATATATCCCAAAGAAAAAATCAGATATCTTTTGCTGCTCCGTTAAGCCCTGGTATAGCGGCTTAGAAGTAAAGTAATCAACACGATAAGCGATGTGAATCAGCCACTGCACACGAGAAAGAGGTTCTTGATAGAACTTCAGATCAAACCAATCAGGTATTTCAGCTTTAGCCATTTTCGCCTCCCATGGCGAGTGTCCCACGAATAGATCGGCCGATCAGGCGGATGGGAAGCCCGCTTTTCGCTCCGTCGAGCTAGACCAGCCGAAAATTGTTGTCTGCCCGAATGCTGGCTATCCGAACAGTAATGACATTCAGTCTATATCTGTCTATGCGGATAATGGAAGGGCCGCATCAGGCCCGCTTAATCGACACCACGTTGCCGTTTGCCAAGGTGTCCTGATGGTCGGCATACCATTGCATCATGGTCGTGCGCTGGGCCAGGTACTGGGCCTTGTTGTAGATTCCGGCTACGCCTTCCTTGACGTGCGATAGCTGCGCCTCGATGTGGTTTTCGTCGAAGCCGTGTTCGTTGAGAATCGTCGAGGCGATATGACGGAATCCGTGCCCTGTCTGGCGACCCTCGTAACCCAGGCGGCGCAGAGCCATCAGGAACACGGTATTGCTGCGGGGCTTGGTAGTGTCGCTGCGGCCAGGGAATAGCAGGGGGTAACGGCCAGTGAGACTAAGCAGGTCGCGAAGCAAGTTCACAGCCTGGCGGGGCAGGGGTACAAGGTGCTCGCGGCGGCGCTTCATCCGTTCGGCGGGGATTGTCCACAGCGCTTTGTCCAAGTCGAACTCATCCCACCGGGCTTCCCGTAGCTCGGACGGGCGGCAAGCGAGCATCGAAAGTAGATGTAGGCCGATCCGAACATCCATAGCGCTGGGATACGCTCGTATGGCTCGTAGGAGGGGCGGCAGTTCATCTATGGGCACGTGGGCATAGTTCTCAGACGGTTTTGTCTGGAGAAACTTGTGTAGCCCTTCTAGCGGGTTGTGGGTGGCGCGCCCCGTGACACGTGCTAGATCATAAATCTCCTGGCAGCGGGCACGCACTCGGCTGGTCTGCTCGATGATGCCCTTTTGTTCCATGGTGCGCAGGAAGTCCATCCACTCCATGGGCAGTATCTCGGTGTAGATGCGCTTGCCGAATACGGGGAAGACGTGAAGCTCCAGGGCGCCGATAGTTCGGGTTGCCGTTCCATCCGTCCAGTTTTTGCGCTTGGCGGCGTACCACTCCCGCGCCAAGTGTTCGAATGTGTTGTTAGTGGCTTCTATCTCGGCGGCCTTTCTGGCCCGCTTGGTGGCTAGGGGGTTTCCGCCCTTGGCTGCGTCCTCTCTTAAAAGGGCCGCTTTTTGTCGAGCCTGTGACCCGGTTAGTTGGTGGTCGCCCGTGCCGTAGCCTCCCAGTCCAAGCCAGGACCATTTGCCATCAGGTTTCTTGTAGCGCAGTTGCCACGACTTACTACCGTCGGGGCGCACGCGCAGGTACAAGGCGTTGCCGTCCAACTCACGGTACTCCTTGGTCTCCGGCTCCAAGGTGGTGAGTACGGTATCGGCCATAGGGCGGCGTTTTATGTCGCTACGCTTCATTTTCTTGTACCCCTCAGTTTCAAATTATTTCTGTGGTACACAGGAGGATACACAGAGGTGCGATATAGGGGGAGATAAGGAGATACAGCCAGAAACAAGAAAGCCCGCACAGGGCGGGCTTCTTGGGGTTGTTTATAGACTTCTGTAGACATCTAGAAACAGGTACTTGGTGGCTACACAGGGACTTGAACCCCGGACCCCAGCATTATGAATGCTATGCTCTAACCAACTGAGCTATGTAGCCAAGTGGCGCGCATTATTCGCGTAGAACAGGAATGCGTCAAGCGTTTATTTTGAATTTTTATCTACGCTTTCAACTGTTTAACCGAAAATGCCGGGTCTGGCGACGAGTGGCTCGGGGATTTTCACGTCTCTGGGCTACACAAAAAACGCCTGTGGGAGCGGGCTTGACTGCGATTATGGTGGGTCAGCCGATGACGAGGTTGAATGTGCCGCCGTCATCGCAGGCAAGCCCGCTCTCACATTTGATCGGTGTTTAGCGTTGCTGCGCGCGTGGTTGCGGGTGATCGCAGCAGTCGAGGCGTTGGCTGAGGTGCTGCGGATCAGGGGGAGAGGTAGAGCTGGGTATCTTCAACGCTGAGGTTTTCGTTGACGACGAGGCAGTCGGGCAGTTGGCGATCTAGTTGCCGCGCGTGCGCAGGTGTAATTCGGTTGGGCAGATATCCCTGCCGCCCAACGATTACCCTTTAGAGCGCCTTACGGTTGCGGCGGGTTGTGCGTGACGCGCTTGAGGTGTTCACGCGCCCGTGACAGGCGTGAGCGAACGGTGCCGATAGGGATGTCCAATACGTCGGCTGTGTCCTGGTAGCTGCCGTCGGTTTCCAGCGAGGCGTACAGCGTCTTGCGCATTTCTGCCGGCAGGTGGTCGATGGCCGTCAGGGTTTTTTCCAGCCGGCGGTTGATCTCGAACTCCCAATCCAGGTTGTTGTTTTCCTCCTGGCCATGCCACAGCGATTCATCGAATTCGCAATGCACCGGTTTGGCATACAGGCGCCGAAAATGGTTGCGGACCAGGTTCTGCGCAATGCCGCACATCCAGGTGCTGAGGGTTGCCTGTCCACTGAAACGCTCCCTGTTGCGCCAAGCTTCCAGGTAGGTCAGTTGTAGGATGTCGTCTGCATCTTCGTGGTTGAGCACGCGTTTGTGGATGAAGCGCCGAAGTTTTTTTTGTTGATCGTCTGTCAGGTGAAGCATGAATTGAGGCGAGCTGCCAACGAGGTGGGCTAAAGCTTCAATAGGGATATTCATGATTTTTTCCTCAGGGTAGACGCTATCGAAATGTTTACGATGCGAACCCCTTTTGCACTGGCTGTGCCAAAGGAAAAAAACTCTCAACTTTCTGATTTATATAAATAAATATATTGAAATGAAGCGTTTTTGCGCAGTAATTTGCAAAATGCGCTGATGATTTGTGCCGGTCTTTTCAAAAGTGTCGAAAGTCGAGTTTTGATGGAACCGTATCGGCAGGCCTCGCCACATAGGGACACACTCTTCCCTTCTTGGCATGCTTATGAAAGTCGAATCCCTTCAAGATGCGCCCTCTACCCAGCGCCTGGATCAACCCGCCGCTGCGCCTGTCTCGCCGCCCACCTCAGCGAAAGTCGATGAGCTTGCTCCGTTCTTCGACCAGGAAGTGATTGCCAGCAATCGGGCCTCGCGGTTGATGCCTATACACGTTCCGCCCGCCGAGCAGCTTGCTCAACTTTATGATCAGTTGGGCCATCCGGCCCAGGAATCCTTGGCGGCTATTTCTCGTCGGTTCAGGCACCAATTGCAGCACCATCCCAGTGTCGACAAGCTGCTGGAGCTTGCCGAGGGGGACCCCGCTCGTGCGTTCGTGGTGCTCAAGCATTTGGAGGCCCAGGCGAACAATGAAGTACGCCCCTCCGACGCTACCTTGGCGCGGGATGCGGTTGCCCTGCTGACGGTCAGCTTCAAAGGGGAAATCCAGGCGGGCCTTAAAATTGCCACGGCGTTGACGCAGGCCGGTGGTGATCCGCAGGAGCGCCAAGCGCTGCGGGCGCTCTACTACTCAAGCGTGGCCACCCGCCAGTCCCTGGTGACAATGATGCAGGCCTTGCTAGGTGTGTACGGTGGCGATACGTTTTCCGCCAGGCTCAGTAGCATGCGTAAAGCCTTGGCTGACGACATTGCGGTCCTCGTGTCGTCAATGACCACGCCGCGGTTGCGCACTTTGTTGCTGGCCCTGCAGAGCTGTGGGAAGTTGGGCTCCGTGTTGTCCGACTGCCAGGCGTTGATCCAGCGCCTGGGCATAAGCCATGACTCCGTGAGCCTTTTGCAGCGCCTGCTGGGGTATGCCGGCAGCGGTATCGATGCGGGTGAAATCCTGCGACTTGGGCATGATCTGGGCAGTGGCCTGACCATTCGGCAAGTGGTACTCCTCAACGCGCTTTACCCGATGATTCGGGAGTTGCCGTTGGCCTTGTGGCCCGACAGTCGCGTACGCCAGGGGGCCCTGGACAGCTTTTTGGCGGTGATGGGCGAACTGGACCGCGTCGAGCGCGGCCCCCTGAAGTTTGCCGGTGACCTGGGGACGCTGGCGTGACTGCACTGTCGGCCATCAACAACGTCTTGCTCAAAGTGGCACAGCGTGCCGAAGTGCTGGGCGCGGTGGTGGTCCTGGGCATTGTGTTTATCTTTATCGTCCCGCTGCCGACCTGGCTGGTGGACATCCTGATTGCGGTCAACATTTGCATATCGTGCCTGTTGATCGTGCTGGCGCTTTATTTGCCAGGGCCTTTGGCGTTTTCATCGTTTCCTTCGATTCTGCTGCTGACCACCATGTTTCGTCTGGCGCTGTCGATCGCCACTACACGGCTGATCCTGTTGGAACAGGACGCTGGTGACATCGTAGAGGCGTTCGGTAATTTCGTGGTGGGCGGCAACCTGGCGGTGGGGATGGTGATCTTTATGATCCTGACCTTGGTCAACTTCCTGGTGATCACCAAGGGCTCGGAGCGGGTCGCCGAGGTAGCGGCGCGGTTCAGCCTGGATGCGATGCCGGGCAAACAGATGTCCATCGACAGTGACCTGCGTGCCGGCCTGATCGATGGTATGCAAGCGCGGGACAAACGTGAGCAATTGTCCCGCGAGAGCCAGTTGTTCGGCGCCATGGACGGGGCCATGAAGTTCGTCAAGGGCG
Organism: Pseudomonas sp. D47; assembly: GCF_045447305.1. Lineage (NCBI taxonomy): Bacteria > Pseudomonadati > Pseudomonadota > Gammaproteobacteria > Pseudomonadales > Pseudomonadaceae > Pseudomonas > Pseudomonas sp. D47. The sequence continues at coordinate 43,984 of NZ_JBJGXU010000038.1, forward strand.
ACGCCGTCGCCGGTTTGATTATCGTCGTGGTCAACCTGTTGGGTGGTTTCACCACTGGTATGTTTCAACACGACTTGAGCGCTGCCGAGTCGATACGACTGTATTCGGTACTGACCATCGGTGATGGCTTGATTGCGCAGATTCCTGCACTGCTGATCTCCCTGACTGCCGGCATGATCATCACCCGCGTGGCGCCAGATGGGCGCAGGGGTATCACTAACATGGGCGCGGAAATCGCCCGGCAAATGACCAGTGAGCCCAAGAGCTGGATGATTGCATCGGTAGGGATGCTCGCGTTTGCAATAGTGCCCGGCATGCCCACGATGGTTTTTATTCTGCTCTCGGCGGTAACCGGCTCCCTGGGTTATTACTTGATGCGCCAACGTCAGCGAGCGGAAAAGCCCGCTGATGAGGCTGCCGAAGCCGTCCGGCCCGAAGAGAACGGGGAAGAGGACTTGCGCGGGTTCGATCCATCGCGGCCTTACCTGTTGCAGTTTCCCCCTGCCTTGCGAGGGACTCCCGAGGTTACGGATCTTATTCACGGAATCCGCCAGGCACGAAATTCGCTCGTCGCCAATATCGGCCTGACATTGCCGCCGTTCGAAGTCGAACTCGATGATTCACTGGCCGCCGATGAAATGCGTTTCTGCGTGCATGAAGTACCGATGGTCAAGGCATCGGTTGTCACCTACCTGGCCGTCGAGCGTAAGGCGCTGACGGTTGAGCCTGAGCACGCAATACGAGGGCTGGCCGAACGTGATGAACAGGACTGGCTTTGGCTGGCACCTGATGACCCTCTGCTTGATGACCCGCAGCTGGAGCGCTTTACCGCCACGAGCCTGATCATCGACCGTATGAGACAGGCGATGATGCTCAGCGGACCGCAGTTCCTGGGCATTCAGGAAAGCAAGGCGATCCTCGGTTGGCTTGAGCACAACCAGTCGGAACTGGTGCAGGAGCTGCAACGCATCATGCCGCTCTCGCGGTTTTCAGCGGTGTTGCAACGCTTGGCCAGTGAAGGTGTTCCGCTGCGTGCCGTGCGGCTGATTGTGGAGTCGCTGATCGAGTACGGCCAGCATGAGCGTGAACCCGATGCCCTCGCCGACTATGCACGCATTGCCCTCAAGGCGCAGATCTTCCACCAGTACAGCGAGGAAGATGGCCTGCATGCCTGGTTGCTGTCGCCTCATACCGAGAACATCTTGCGCGAAGCGTTGCGTCAGACCCAGACCGGTGTGTTCTTTGCACTGGATAACGAAAGCAGCGCCGCATTGATCAACCTCCTCAACCAGGCCTTTACCTTACGCGCCAAGAGCAAGAGCGTGATGTTGGTGGCGCAGGACCTTCGCAGCCCCTTGCGCACCTTGCTGCTGGAAGAGTTCAACCATGTGCCGGTGCTGTCCTTTGCTGAGTTGGGAAGCACGTCCAAGGTGAAAGTATTAGGGCGCTTCGATCTTGGTCAAGATGAGCTGATGCGGGGTGCCGCGGCATGAATCGTCAGCCAGGTTCAACGCACGGGAGGGCTCGATAATGTTTGAGTTACGGGTGCTCAATGGTCTGAACCAGGGCGCTGCATTGCCGCTGTTTGGTGAGCAGTGGAGCATCGGTGCTCACCCTGACGCTGACCTGATGCTGAATGATCCGGGCATTGCCGAGCATCACGCGCGGTTACGACTGATCGACTCAAACTGGTCGGTGCAGGCCGAGGCCGGGCTGCTGCACGGCGATGAAGGACAAGTGCTGGCACAGATCGCGAGCCTGGCACTGAACGTACCGTTTTCAGTCGGAGCTATCCGACTGTGCGTCACCTTGGCCGATCAACCATGGCCTGAAGTACCCGCTCCAACACCCTCACCGCGCACTACTGAAGCGCCGCGGGCGCTGCAGTTATCGTCGATCCCGCACACGCAGCAAAAACGACTGATCAGCGTAGTGCTGGTGGTTGCAATCATCGTCGCAGTGGTAGGCATAGCCTCCTCGGTGGAGCGTGGGGCACAGGCCTCGTTGATGCCTCCCGTAGTAACCAAACACGAGCTGGCCACGCCGTTTGAAGTGCGCCAGCAGTTGGTGAAGATGCTCAGTGAGCGTGAGTTGGGCCAACGGGTCAGCTTGCAGGTGATCAATGGGCAAGTCGCGCTTAACGGCGACGTTTCCCAGGACGATGTGGAACTGGTGTCGCGCATGCTCAGCCGTTTTGGTGAGCTGTTTGACAGCGCGGTGCCAGTGATCAGGCGCGTACGTGTACGCGACGGAGCCCTGCCGTTCAAGATTGTTCAAATCGTCGGTGGGCCCAATGGCCATGTCGTGCTGGACGAGGGTAGCCGGGTGTTCGTCGGTGATGAAGTGGACGGCTTGCGCCTGGTGCAGATCGACAATAGCAAGGTGGTTTTCGATGGCGCGCAGCGTTACGAGGTGCGTTGGTGAACGAGCAAATGCAGGCGCGTCTTGATGCCTGGCAGGAGCGCCAGACGCAGGCGCTGGCCAACCTGATGCCGGTGACCATGCGCGGGCGCGTCCAACGCGTCAACGGCATGCTGTTGCAGTGCCGATTGCCCAGCGCGCGTATCGGTGACTTGTGCCAGGTTGAAAAGTCTGCCGACGAATACATGCTGGCTGAGATCATCGGTTTCGATCAGCAGGATGCCGTACTCAGTGCCTTGGGCAACCTTGAAGGGATACGCGTGGGTGCCAGTGTGCAGCGCCTGGGGGTGTCGCATCGGGTACGGGTCAGTGATGAGCTGTTGGGCCAGGTGCTGGATGGTTTCGGGCGGCCGATTACCGGCGTTGGCCCAAGCGCCTTCGTCGACACCGACGGCCCGGATGCGAGCATGGTGTTGTGTGAGGCGCCGTTGCCGACCGAGCGGCCGAGGATCAATCGGGCCCTGGCGACCGGCGTGCGCTCGATCGATGGTTTGCTGACGCTTGGCGAGGGCCAGCGTGTGGGCCTGTTTGCCGGTGCAGGTTGTGGCAAGACCACGTTGCTGGCGGAGATTGCCCGTAACGTGGAGTGCGATGTGATTGTGTTTGGTTTGATCGGCGAGCGTGGTCGGGAACTACGGGAGTTTCTCGACCATGAACTGGACGATCAATTGCGGGCCAAGGCTGTGCTGGTGTGTGCGACGTCCGACCGTTCAAGCATGGAGCGCGCCCGTGCAGCGTTCACCGCCACGGCGCTGGCTGAGGGCTATCGGCGTAAGGGTAAACGGGTGCTGCTGCTGATCGACTCCTTGACGCGTTTTGCCCGCGCTCAAAGAGAAATCGGCCTGGCGGCCGGTGAACCCCTGGGCCGCGGCGGCTTGCCGCCATCGGTATACAGCTTGTTGCCGCGGTTGGTGGAACGTGCCGGGTTGACCCGCGACGGCGTTATCACCGCGATCTACACGGTACTCATCGAACAGGACTCGATGAGTGACCCCGTGGCTGACGAGGTTCGCTCGTTGCTCGACGGCCATATTGTGTTGTCCCGCAAGCTGGCAGAGCGCGGTCACTATCCAGCGGTTGATGTGCTGGCCAGCCTTTCGCGGATTTTGAGCAACGTCGCCACGCCTGAGCATATCCAGGCGGGCACGGGGCTGCGCCGCCTACTGTCGGCGTACCAGCAGATCGAGCTGATGCTGAAGCTGGGCGAGTACCAGGCCGGCAGCGATGCGCTGACTGACTTGGCGGTGGACAGCCGTTCTGCAGTGGATGGCTTTTTGCGCCAGGACTTGCGTGAGCCTTCACCGATGGAGACGACCCTGGATCAACTGACGGAGCTGACCGCCTATGTTCCTTTCTGAGTTGGAAACCCTGAGGCGTCTGCGCAAACACCGGGCGGACAGGGCCGAGCGCGCATTGGGTGAGGCTAAAAGGCAGCAACGGGCGTTGCAGTTGCAAGTTGAGCAGGCGCAGCAGGCCCTTGAGCAAACGCGTGTGCAGGAAGCTCAAGAAACTGCGCAGCTATTGAGCAAGCATCAAGGGCAAGTGCTCTCGTTTAAGGAACTCAAATCGTGGAGTGCCCAGGAGCGCACGTTGTCCGCCAGTACGCAGCGCGAAGAGGCGCAGTTGCATGAATTACACGGGCAGCGGAAGCAGCAAGTGGTGCACGTCGACAGTATGCAAATACAGGCCACCCGATACTTACGAGAGGTCGAAAAACTCTCGGAATTATCCCAGTTACTGGTGCAGGAGAGTCATGAAACGATTACCTGTGAGCAGGTTTAACCGGCCCCGTATGCGTGAGACAAGGGAAGATCGTGAGGCCGGGGTTGAGGCCGTGGTGCCCTGGGTCCATGTGCAGTTATTCACCCAAATTTTCGCCAAGGATGATGGCCAAGGTGGTTACGCTTCCCGCTTGCCTGCGAAGAGTGCGGCGGCGGATAAAGTAATGCTCGAGGCATTGACGGAGCAGTTGGCGCTTCGCGTTCAGGGCGTCACGCAATGGCCATTGCTGGCGGTGCTTTACGTGCCACGGCTGGGGCGGATCAACGCCAGTGTCCAACGGCAGCCTGGCGCCTGGAACATCGAGCTGGAAGCCGAAGAACAACGCACAGCGGATTGGCTCGGCACTGTGAAAAAACGCTATCAGGACAGGCTGGTCGAGGCGTTGGGGCAGCCTGTCGATATCCACATCAAAAGCGCGGGCCCCGCATGATCATGTCCGCTTTGACACCGCCATTGGTTGAGGGCGCAAGGGTTGCGGCGTTGCATCGGCTGGGGCGCGGGTTACGCATGCCGTTCCACGTGGGCGATCAACAGGGGGCATTTGTGCTCGAACCCGGGCGCGCGCCTGAAGGGGTAAGCCCTTTGTGTGTCGAGAGTGCCCTCGGTGTGCTGGCGTTCTCGGAGCCCAATGCGATGTTCAGCCTGATGGGCGAATGCCCGGTAACCCTGGCAGAGGTTGGCAACGACCCGAAGTCCTGGTTCTGGGAGTTGTTCCAGCATCACCTCAGCCCGCAGGTGCGGGCGTTGTTCGGTTATCTGCGCGTGCTGCCGGCGCCTGAAAAGTTGGGCTTTGGTTGCCGTTTTACCGTGATGTTGGGGCCGTCCAAGGTCGCAGGTTACCTGTGGCTGGCCCCGCAAAGCTTGCTGGCGATGTGTGCGGCTGGCGCTTGGCGGTCGACGGCCAGCCCATTACCTGCATCGTTTCCGCTGGCAATAGCTGTGACGTTGGGCCGCTTGAGTTTGCCCATTGCGCAATTGCGTGGCGTACGTGCGGGTGACGTGCTGATGCTTGAACGCGCCTTTTTTGATGTACAGGGCCGTGGTCATTTGAGTATCGGCAGTCAACGGCTGCAAGGGCGTATTGACGATGAGTCCGGTCCGTTATGCCTGAACCTTATTGCGATAGAGGAAGCGTCCATGGACGAAGAGTTTTTAATAGAAGAAGTCCCGGGGCCTGAATTTGATCAACCGGTGGAGGATGTTTTCGGCCGGGAGCTCTTTGATGACTTGAGTATGGCGCTGACAGTGCGCTGTGGTGTCCTGAACCTGACCCTGGGCGAACTGCGCAATCTTGCTCCCGGTGCGGTGTTGGGCATCAGCGGGTATGCCCCGGGCGTGGCCGGCCTGTATTACGGTGAACGGCCTATTGGCCAGGGGCAGTTGGTGGAAGTCGATGGACGTCTTGGCTTGAAATTGTCTCGCGTGGTGTTCTCCCGATGATACTCCAGGGCGTTGACCCGATTGTAATTGCGCTGTTTTTCGCGGCGCTGTCGTTGCTGCCGATGCTGTTGATCATTTGCACGGCGTTCTTGAAGATCGTCATTGTGCTGATGATCACCCGCAACGCCATCGGCGTTCAGCAGGTGCCTCCGAACATGGCTATCAACGGAATAGCGCTGGCCGCTACGCTGTTTATCATGGCCCCCATGGGTTACCAGATCGCCGAGAACCTCAAGGGGGCGCCCCTGGACATGAGCAATGTTCAGACGGTTCAAGCGACTGGCCTTGTGGCCATAGAGCCGCTGCGTGCGTTTATGAAACGCAACACTGATCCGGATGTGTTGACCCACATGCATGAAAACAGCGTGCGCTTGTGGCCACCGGAAATGGCGCAAAGCACCCAGCGCGACGACCTGATCCTGCTAATCCCCTCCTTTGTGTTGTCGCAGGTGCAGGCGGGGTTTGAGATCGGCTTCCTGATCTACATTCCGTTCATCGTCATCGATTTGATTGTGTCCAACCTGCTCTTGGCGTTGGGGATGCAAATGGTCTCGCCCGCGACCATTGCCCTGCCGCTCAAATTGCTGCTGTTCGTGATGGTCTCCGGATGGTCGCGGTTGCTCGACAGTCTTTTCCTTTCATACCTTTGAGTAGCCCATGGAACCGATCGTGCTTTTCAAGCAGGGCATGCTGCTGGTGGTGGTGTTGTCGGCACCGCCGCTGATCGTAGCGGTGGTCGTCGGCGTGCTGACGTCCCTGGTTCAAGCCCTGATGCAGATACAGGACCAGACGTTGCCCTTTGGCATCAAGCTGGTCGCGGTGGGTATCACACTGATATTGACGGGACGCTGGATCGGCGTGGAGCTGATTCAACTGATCAACCTGATGTTCGACATGATCGCCCGCTCGGCGCTGAACTGAGGGCCTGCACGTGCTGCCTTATCTTGACTATCTGCCAAGCCTGCTGGTGGCCATGGCGAGGATCTACCCCTGTGCCATTCTGGTGCCGGCGTTCTGCTTCCAACATATACGCGGCATGCCTCGGCACGTCATCGTGATGGTCATGGCATTCATTCCGGCGCCAGGTATCCATGCTGTACTGGTGGACCAGGACTACTCCGCGCTGATGATCATCGGCCTGATATTCAAGGAGGCCGCCTTGGGCATTTTGCTGGGTGTCCTGTTGGCTATGCCTTTTTGGATGTTCGAGTCAGTCGGCGCGCTGTTGGATAACCAGCGTGGCGCCCTGGCGGGTGGTCAGCTCAACCCTTCACTGGGGCCGGACGCAACGCCCATCGGGCATCTGTTCAAGCAGTTGGTGATTTACTTGTTGATCGCTGTCCTGGGTTTGAGCGTGCTTACCCAAGTGATCTGGGACAGTTATTTGATCTGGCCGGCCACGGCCTGGGTGCCGCTGCCGGCAGTCAATGGTTTCAGTACGTTCCTTGGCATACTCGGCGATACCTTTACCCACATGATGCTTTACGTTGCGCCCTTTATTGCCGTGTTGTTATTTCTGGAGTTCGGTATCGCACTACTGGGGGTCTACAGTCAGCAATTACAGGTGAGCACGTTGGCACCACCGCTCAAAAGCCTGGCGGGTATCGGTATTCTGTTGTTGTACTTTGCGTTGCTGCAGGACCTGATCGTCGGGCGCTTGAACCTACTGGGTGACCTCAAGCACTCACTCGGAGTGATGTTCCAGGTCTCGACGCCATGAGTGACTCCGGTGAAAAGAAGCACCCGGCGTCTGCCAAGAAACTGCGCGATCAACGCAAAAAAGGCCAGGTTTCCCAAAGCCAGGATGTCAGCAAGTTGCTGGCGCTGACAGCGATCAGCGAGGTTGCTTTGTTCACCGCCGAAACGAGCTTGCAACGCTTTCAGCAACTGATGGTGTTGCCGATGTCGAGCATGGCTCAGCCCTTCACTCGAGCGCTGGAGGAGGTGCTGTTTGAAGGGCTGTTGATGTTTTTCTCGTTCGCCCTGTTGATGGTTGGGATGGCCATTGCCGCGAAGCTGATCAGCAGCTGGATGCAGTTCGGGTTCCTGTTTGCGCCGGAGACCTTGAAGCTGGACTTCAATCGTCTCAACCCTCTCAAGCAGCTCAAGCAGATGTTCTCCGCTCAATCGGTCATGAATCTGTTGATGAGTATTACCAAGGCGGTGCTGTTGGGGGTGGTTTTGTACGTGGTCATCAGGCCTTCATTGGGCACATTGATTAACTTGGCCAACAGCGACCTGCAAACCTACATCCTTGCGCTGATCATTCTGTTCCGCCACTTGCTGCATACCTGCCTGGGGCTATTGCTGGTGTTGGCGCTCATTGACCTGACGATGCAAAAGCACTTCTTCGCCAAGCGCATGCGCATGACCCAAGTCGAGGTGGTTAAAGAGTACAAGGATATGGAGGGTGACCCCCATGTGAAGGGGCAGCGCCGCGCGTTGGCGCAGCAATTGGCCCAGGAGGAACCGAAGGTCAAATTGCCCAAGCTGGAGGAAGCCGACATGCTGGTGGTCAACCCCACACACTTTGCTGTCGCCTTGTATTACCGCCCCGGTAAGACGCCGCTGCCGATGTTGATCAACAAAGGCACGGACGACGGGGCACGTGAATTGATTCGGCAGGCGAAGGCTGCCGAGGTTCCGGTGATTCAGTGTGTATGGCTGGCCCGCACGCTCTACACGAACAAACTGGGAACAAGCATCCCTCGCGAAACCTTGCAGGCGGTGGCGCTGATCTATCGCACATTGCGTGAGCTTGATGATGAAGCCAAGCGCGAAACCCTGGAGTTGCCGGAGCTTGAGCAGCGCTGATCGGTGCCAGGTGTATACCGCAAGCAAGAACGGGTGAGCAGCAATGCTGCTCACCCGTTAGCCCAGGAACACCTGGTGTTGATCGTTGAGAAGTAACCGAAGGTTCAGCGTTCCAGCGAGATCGTTTGGTAGTCCGCCCGTTCACCGGAGGGCCCTGGCTCGACGCGCATCTGCGGTGGCCACCAGATCACCATTTTATCCTTGGTCGCTTGCGGGCGTGAGCAGGAGTCGCCTCTGCAGGTGGGGCTGCAGCCGGCGATGAGCAGCACGGTGCTGATCAGGGTGAGGCACAACAAACGGCGTTTCATGGCTTGGCCTTTTGAGCGGGAGTGATCAAGGAGGGACGGGGCACGCCGATGTGTTCATCCTTCACCACCGGGCGCATGGCGATAAACACCTCGGCTTCTTCACCCGGTTTGAGCCAGGCACGCGGCCACACGGTGACGGCCAAGGTTTGCGAATTGCTGCACTCCTTTTCGTCGATCCGCACCGTGCGCTTGAACTGGTTACGCAGCACTATCACCGCCACATTGAACTGCGGGCCGGCATACCACTGGCTGCGTTCGGTGTTCATTGCCAGTAGATCGCGGGTGTTGCACAAGGTGCCCAGGCCCAGCGGCATGGGGGCCGCCTTGAATGCCAGGGGAACCTCCCCGCTGACGAGATGCGCCAGGGTGCTGGTGATGTCACTGCGTTTGATGACCGGCTCGTGTGCGGCATAACGCCTGGCCAGTGGCTTGAGTGCGGCTTGCAGCTCTGCCTGGTCGTCCTGCGGCAAATAACGTGAAGGGTCAGCTTGGTCACCGATCACGCGTGGCGTCAGGATAAACAGGCGTTCGCGCCGGTTGTTCTTGCGTTCGGTGGAGGAGAACAACGCCTTGCCCAACAGCGGTATATCCCCCAACAGGGGAATCTTGTTGCGCTTGTCGGTGCTTTCGGTGACATGGAACCCACCGATCACCAGCGAGCGCTGTTCCGCCATGACCGCCTGAGTACTGACATTGCCCCGGCGTACATCCGGGCCTTTGCGATCCGGGTTTGACTCGTCGAAGTTTCCGTCTTCGATATCGACCAAAAGGTGAACCTGATGGGTGCCTCGGGTGGTAATCACCCTCGGTACCACCTGTAGGCTGGTACCGACAGTGATGGGCAGGATGCTCGCAACCTCTGTGCCTGCCGTCAGGTATTGGGTGCGGTTGAAATCAATCACTGACGGCTGGTTTTCCAGGGTGAGGACCGACGGGTTGGACACCATGGTTGCCAGGCCACGTTGCTCCAGTGCGCGTATCTTGGCAAAGAAAAGATCACGGTTTGTGATCGACAGCTGCGATGAACTCCCAGGCGATATTCTCGTGTCGCTACTGAAGTGACTGTTGCCCCAGTTGACCCCGAATTCGCGCAATTGGGTGCGCTCTATATCGAGGATGATTGCGTCGATCTCCACCATTTTTCGCGCCACGTCGAGCTGGGCAATCAGCTCGCGGTACATCGCCTGCCGTTCCGGAATGTCATAGATCAATACGGCGTTGTTGCGCACATCGGCTTCGACGCGGATTCTGCCGGCAGACACCGGCGCTCGCGGGGTGAGTGTCGCGCCGGTTTCCAACTGCCCCTGGTTCGCTGTCTGTCCAAGCATTTGCCCCAATAGTGGGTTGTTCAACCGGGGAAAGTTGGGTGTGATGGGAGAGGGCTGTGAGCGGCTTGGTGGCGTGGTCGAAAGGGAGGAGGCGGACCGAGGCTCCAATAACCCACGCAGCATGCTGGTAACGCCTGGGATGGTGATTTTGTCGCCGCGATAATCGATCTGGCGATCCCCTGCGTTGGCGAATTTCAGCGGGTAGCTGAGCACGCTCTGCTTTTCGTCGGGTGTTTTACGCTGGCTGCTGAATTGCTTGATCTGTTCGATGTAGCGCTTGGGGCCAGAGACCAGCACAACTCCATCATCAGGCAGTTCACCCCAGCCGAAACGGCTATCGAGCAAGCCGATATCGAGCAGCGCTCGCTTAAGGTCGGCGACGGTCTCGGCAGAAACTTCCAGGCGCGCGGACTCTTGCAGGTCGAGGGTGCTGATATAGAGGGTGTTGTTGTACAAGTACCACTGGAAACGGTGTTCTACCGCCAGCCTGTCGAGCATTGACTGGGGAGTATTGGCGCGTATCTTGCCATTGACGATCCCGTCCAGGAGGCCGTCCACTTGCAGTTGGGTGCCAAACGTCTGAGCGAAGTCCTCCAGTACATCGCGTAGGGGCTTATGCTCGGCTTCATAGGCATAGGCCGTGTTTTTCCATTCGGAGGGGATAGCGGCGAGGGTGCTGTGCAGCGGCGCCAACAACAAGGGCAGCGCGAGCACACAACGCCAGTGAGCGCGTTTTGCCAGAGCAGCGGGCGAGTTTAAACGCAAGCTGGTGTGCTTGTTGATCTTGCTATACATGACTGGTTCTCTGTTTCAGTGCGGTAGCTTACGTAGGGAAGTGGGCCGGAGTTTGCGCCCAGCCTTTATCAGGCGTGCAGTTACGCTGCGCCAGGTGTTACGTTGGTTGAGAGGTGCCTCAGGGGATTTCAGCGGGTGTTCCTGACCTGCAATCCCGTGCCGGCATTGCACCAACCAGAGATGGCCTATGTCTGGAGG
>NZ_JBJGXU010000039.1:0-54487 GCF_045447305.1 Pseudomonas sp. D47
GGCATGTAGGGGGATTGGGGTTAGGCTGTTGCGAATAGATCGAATTGCGGTACCGGGGTGTCGCGGATGGTGGCCGCTTCGACGATCCGTTGTTTGGCGGTTTCGAAGTAACGGGCGTCCTGCTCAATGCCGATGAACTGTCGCCGCAGGTTCATGCAGGCAACGCCTGTGGTACCGCTACCCATTGTGTTGTCGAGTACGACACCTCCCTGATCGGAGTATGTGCTGATCAAAAACTCCATCCATGCCACGGGCTTTTGGGTTGGGTGATAGCTGGCGGTTTGCTTGTCGCTGGAAAAGAACTGCACCGACCGCGGGTACCGCTCTGTCGAATCGTATTCGGTCAGGTTCAGCGCCTTCCCGTAGCATTCCGACTCCACCGACTTGCGCTTAGATGTCTTGCGCTCATGGCCCGTGGTCATGCGAGGGTTGTACACCGGTTGCTTGCGGTAGAAGACCTGGGCACTTTCGTGCGCCCGCAGTGGTTGCTTCTTGGCATTGAGGAAACCCGTGGCCGCGCCTTTCTCCCAGATCCATTCGTACTTGTAATGTTTCGGGTTGCTCGCCACCAGCATCGATGCGAACGGTTGGGCCGCGCACAACACGATTGCGGCTTCCGGCTTGGCGATCCGCAAGTACTCTCGCCAGAGCGGCTCGAGCGGGATGATGGTGTCCCAGGCGCACTGGGTGGTGCCGTAGGGAAGGTCAGCCAGCACCATGTCGACGCTGGCGTCTGGCAAATGTTTCATGACCTGCAGGCAGTCACCGAGGTAAAGCGAGTACTCACTCATGGCCTCGGCCCCTTGTAGATGAAGACGTAGGCGAACCAGAGGGTGGCGATCATGGCGTCACCGGTTCGGCCAGCGCCCAGCATATCTGCCGGGCATATGGTGTTGGCACTCGCTTAACCTCGCCGGCTTTCTCCAGGCGCTGCAGCTGGCGGCGAACCCAGTCTGTTTTCAGGTCCTTGTGACCGTCCATGGCCAGGCCATTTCGGATGACATAGGTCATCTGCTGGGAGCCCCAGGTGATGATCTGGCCCTTGATTTCGGCGTCGGTTGGTTTTGGGTTGTTGGTCATGATCAGTCTCCCCAGTACGACATGTCTTCGTCTACCGCCTCAGCCGGCGACATTTCCCAGTCGTCGGCGTATGCCTCGTAAAGCGATGCAACCATGCCCCAATCTGCCCAGCCAGCGCGTCGCTGCATGTACAGGTAAGCGCGCAATTTCCAGATGAAAGCTTTCATAAATCACCTCAGCAAGTCAGTTGTGCCAGTGCCAGCAGGCACCAGCAGTAGGCGGGGAGTTGTGTCATATCAGCCTTCTTCATTGCAGCAATCAGGACAGTCGCGCGGGAACTTACCGCCGCTGCCTCTGATTGTTTTCTTGTCCATACACGTCGTACAGGTCACGCCCTCACCACCATCTGCTTGCTTGAGTGCGGCGTCTTCTTCCCCGAGCGCATCCCATATGATCGTCAGCAGTGCATCCTGAGACGCTTGAGGGCCATTGATTGGAAGTCCGATCAGCGCAGATAAGGCATGCATCGCTTGCTCCAGCACATCCGCCCGCTCATCCGCTGCGGTCAGGCGCTGTTGCAGATCCTGGCCATTGCGCAACTCTGACTCGCGCTGCTGCTCCAGGCTTTCGACCTGTTCGTCGCGCTGGTTGAGCAGCAGTTGCAGGGCGTCACGCTCGGCGGTTACGCGGTCGAAGTCCGAAGCCAAAACCATTTCAACCGCACCCATGAAATACCGCTTAACCTCACTCATGATCAGCCTCCGACTCAAATTGAGCATTCATCAATTCAGCGATTTTGTCAGCGCTGACTACCGCCAGGGTTTCAGAGCAGTTGTTGCAGCCCAGGACAAAAGAGCACTGCACGTCGTGAGTGTTCAGCCGGTTGTGCAGAATACCGTTAGGGACTGTCTTGTTCGCAAACCAGAACAGGTCGGTGCTGTCGCATGCCTTGCATTTGGTGACACTGCTAGCCTTGACCATGATCAGCCTCCGGCTTTGCGGTGGTGGATAGCAGCGCTTCGGTTTCCGAAAAACACTCTGAAAGATTTCGCATATTGCCCAGATGAATAGACCACTTGTAGAGCAGTGCATCCCGCTCGGCCAACTGGGCGCGCAGCCGCTCAACCTCGCCCGCATCGGCGTGGGTGAATAGCTCGCGTATCGGCCAGGTGCCGTCCGCGACAGTATCCTGATAGTGACGTTCGTTCATGAACCCGAACCACTTACCGTCGCGATCTTGGAACTGGTAAGCCACAGGCTGCGCAGCTTGCGGCGATGCAGGGGCGGCGCGGGTATTCCACATATCGACATGATCTTGCGCCAACTCCCTGAAGTCGCGACTGATCGGACCAAGTACAGAGCAGCGATGCATGAAACTGTACATCTCATGCTTGAAGTGTTTTGTCAGAACTGGCTTTTCACCGCAAAACGGGCACGGCTCCAGCTTCATCTCTTCCTTGCTCATCACTCACCCCTTCTTCAATTGGTCGCCGGACTGCCCGGCCTTCACGCATTCCGATTCCTGCACAAGCATCCGAAGGCGTTCCCTTTGTCGCTGAGGACACCGGGGACGTTTTCCCAGACGATAACGCTGGCGGGCTGTCGAAGTAGTGGCTCTTGATGTGAGAGCCGCGCCTTACTCGACCTTGGTTGCTGACCTCGTAGTCCGGCCAATCCGATATCCGTCGCCATTGCTCTTCAGGCATATTCAATCCTCAGGAAGTGACATAAATACGGCGGACAGGGCGCGCGAACCGCTCGTAGCCCTTGGCGTGGTAGTTGAGCCAGCCACCTACAAAGACCACGCTGTAGGCGAGGTCGGCGGAGCGCTGCGAACTCAGCCAGTGGTAGCGGTCTTCGCGCAGCTCCACCAGGCCATCGGCCTTGGCCGCCATCAGCAGTTGACCCTCAAGGCAAGACGGGATGAGGCCATCCAGCTCCAGGGCCTTGATGGCGATCACGCTGCCAGCCTCGGCCATCGCCCTGGTGCCGGTGCGCAGTTGCTGCCAAACTTCGGTGTTCTGCTCAACGTCATGCCACTGCCGATTCATCGGAGCACTCCCTGATCAGCTGCTGCTGGTTTTCATCGGTCATGGAGTATCGGGCCAGCACTGCGTCGAGGTTGCCATCGCGTTTGTAAGCCGCTTTGGCATTGGTCCAGGGACGCACGTTGTCGGGTGTCAGCCACGCAACTACCGGCGCCTTGGGGCTGATCCGCAGACCTTCCATCACCTCGCGGCCGAACTTCACGTTCGAATCCACGTACACGGTGATCTTTATCCCCTGCCAGTCCTCAATGAACGGCGAGTTGGTCAGCGCCTTCATGGTCTTGCTGTTGGTGACGTTGAGGATCATCGGCTTGAGCTTTTCACCTGGGCGGATGTCACGTTCGACGAAGTAGGCCGTGTTGAACATATCCTTGGTCTTCTTCGTCTTGTCCTGTTCAAGCTTGACGTGGGACACGGTGAAGGTCATGTGACCGACGATGTCGGCACTGCTCAAGTAGGGGCTGTTGAAGGCCTTCTTGAAGTGGGTTTTCGATTCGTTGGACACGATTGCTCTCCGCGCCACCGGAGAGGGGCGCTGTGAAGGGGGTTATTGGGTGGCTTTGGCGATGGCTTGTTCGAAGCGCGCAGCAAGCCCGGCGTTCACCTCGGCTTTCTCGGTGCTTTCAGCAGTACCCTTGGCACGGTGCAAGGCCTCGTAATGGCGCAGCGTTCCGGCAGCGACAATCAGATCAGCCAGAAGGCCTGGAGCCTGGGCGATCAACTTCGCGTCAGCTTCTTCGTAGACCCAATCGACGACTTGTTCCTGGTCATCGTTGAAGTCGATGGCGAAAGCGCGCTGGCCGGGCACATTGCTGTGGCGCACCTCGCGGACAGTCCACGGTGCGGGAGTATGCTTTTTCATGGTGTTTACCTATTGAGTGATTCGATCAGCGAGGGCGCTGAGCAACATAAGGAAGGTGCAGACGGATAGGGCGGAGAAGGAGCCGCGCCAGATGAGTAGGCGCCGGGTGCGCTGGTTGGTAGTCATCCGGAAGACCCCATCATGTCGTCACCGAAGCACTCGCCGTTGCAGACCTCACTACCGCATTCACGGCACTGATCAAGTGGCTGCACATCCTGCTGGCAGTTTTCACCGCCGCAATGCGGGCATTTGGTTCCGGTCAGGTTGCCGTATGGGCCAACCCAATGAATGCCGTACCTGTTGCACTTGCTGCAAATCATGGTCATGGCGCCACCTTGCAAGTCCAGCGGCCCGCACACTTGCAAGGCTGCTCGATCCATTTCACGTCTACCAGAAACAAGAAGCCCTGATTTCTCAGGGCCTCGGCGATACCTTTGAATGATCCGGCGATGATGGTCATGCGGCCTCCTTGCGCCGGGCAACAATCTTGTTGAGGCGCCCGCAGTAGTGGTTGAATTCGGATATGGTGATGCGATCGTCTAGCATCATTTCGTTCAGCGTTTTCTGGATCATCAACGACCAACTGACTGGTGTTTGGCGATCCTCAAGCGTTTCAAGCTCTTCGCCGATAAGAACGTGCGCGCTCAAAGTCATAATTCGTCATCCTCGGCCTGGGCAGCCAGTGCGTCATTTGCCAATGGCTCGACAAGAGCCTGAGCGATGATCCTGAGCTGTTCTTTGGGATCGGCTACCGCCAGCAGGTCCTCGGCGCCATCGCGGGCCAGGAAGCGGTCACCAAGCAGCCCAGCAATTACCATTTCGCCAATGGCGCATGGGCTCTTGCTGTCACTGTTAATTGCGAACTGCTCGACCTCGGCAGCAAAGGCTTTGAACGTCACGCCCTGCGCGGAATGCAGGCGGCGCTTGAACTGCACGTCGCTGCGCCGATCAACCAGCGTTTCCACCGCGTTGTCGATCCACTCCTTGCGGGCTATCTCCACCGCCGACTCGCTCACTGGAGGCGGCAACTGAGCGTCGTAACGCTCCTGGCATATCTTCAATGCTGTGTTCATGGTCGCCTCCAGAGTGGCGTTATTCGGTGGGCGGGGAGAGAAATGGCTGCCAGTGCGTTACCCGGTGCTCGAAGCGCGAGCCGTCCGGATAGCGCCAGTCGATGCCGTTCCAGTAGAGGAAGCGCGATCCATTGGCGAACCGTTGCGCTTCCCTCGCTGGGGTGTAGGCAATGGCGTGGTGCTTGCCTCCACCCTTCGGCAGATCGGGCAGCCTGTCGCTGCACTTGATCCAATCGCTCATGGCGACCTCCAGTGTTTGGGGTTAGGCGGAGCGTGCAGCGAGCATTGCGTCGGCCATCGCATAGGACGCGGCAGCTACGTAAGAAATTGCGCGAGAGTCGTTGCTGTCGATCATGCTGGGGCTCGCTGAAAACCCCTGCATGGCCTTTGCGGCGAAGTAGTCGCGCAGGCTCATGGCGTATGCCGTTGGTGTCGATGAAGCAACGATCAGTCGCATGAAGCCGGAGAAGTTCGAGCAGTTCTGCCAGATCCTGGCCGTTCTCGATTTGAAGGTCGTGCCGAAGGCGATGCAGTGCTTCGACAAGCGAGATATCGAAACCCTTCTGCATCAGGCCAAGCGGTACATGGAGCTGATCCAGAACGTCGATCAGTTGCAAGAGGAATAACTATGGCCAGCAGATCGGCGCATCCAGCGGAAAGTGTGAACAAGGTCATTGACCGGGTTTTGTTGACCCTGGGCGAGTCAGGTCCGGTGCTGGCAGGAACAAAAGAATTCCATATGCAGGAAGCAATGCAGGCGGCGGCAATGATCCGAAGCCTCTACAGCGACGTAGCCAAGAAAAAAGCCCGCAAAGACTGTGTAAGTCATTTGCGGGCTTCTTTGTCTCGTTCGGCTGCAACCGAAACGAGCATTTCAAATATCAGGACGAATTAAGTATGAGCAATATCATCCCACTTCGCAATACCGGGGGATTTACCCGGATGGAAAACAAGCTCATCGAGGCCTTGATGGTTGTCGATCTGCCTGGGCGCGAATTGAAGGTAGCGCTGTACGTTGCCAGAGCCACCATAGGCTATCAGGTGACCGAAGCGCGAATCCAGGCTACCGAGATATCCAAGGCGACCAACATTCATCCTGACGTAGCTTCCAAGGCCATCAGCCATCTACTGAAGCGCCGCATCCTGTATCGGGTTGGCGGAGCGCGTGGCGATATCGGTATCAGCGACCCTTCTGAGTGGGTCTTCTACGACAACAAAAAAGAATGTCCGAATCAGACCATATCGTCCGACTCGGATCATTCGGGCCGAGTCGTCAGCATTGCGAGACAGACCAAATCCGACGACTCCCTTCTTTATACAAAGAAAGAACCCCTAGTAACTGTTTCTACGAAACAGATTACTGCCCCCCAAGGGGCTCAACCCACCCAGTCTGAAATCAAAATCGAAAAACCGGCATCGCTGGTTTCGTTCGATGGCGAAGATTTCGAAGTTGACGCCACCCTGATCACAAAATGGGCAGAAGCCTACTCGCCGATTGACGTTGAGGCGGAAATCAAACGTGCCGCCGCTTGGGCCAGCGGGAGCAAGCCGAAGAAGAACTGGCGCCGGTTCCTGGTCAACTGGCTTGGGAGTGAGTTCAAGAAAAACCCGAGCGGCGCCTCGGAGGCTGGCGTGCCGGTGGACAAGATCATCGACCTGTACCACAAGGTCTGCCCGAGCCTGCCAGCCGTCACCGTGACGAGCGACAAGGTGCTGCGCAGCATGATCGCCGAACGCTGGAACGAATCCCCTTCGCACCAGAGCGGCCAGGGTTTCTGGCTCCAGTTTTTCCAGAAGGCTAACAACCGCAGCCAGATTTTCTTCCGTGGTGCCAATGTTGCCCCGCGCCTTGAATCGCTGGTCAGTCGTGCCGTCTTCCGTGAAATCTCGGAGGCCGCGCAATGATCGAACTTCATAGCCTTGAGGCCGAACATGGCGTTATCGGCGCCATGCTTTGCCAACCGCACCTGATCGACGTGCTGAGCGACCAGTTATCCGCTGACGCATTTTCATGGGACGACAATGCCGAGCTGTACCGCCTGATCCTCGAAATGCACGCTGACGGTCAGCCGGTTGACGTGGTGACGCTTCACGACCGCCGTTCAGAGCTTGCCAGTGGCGTTCGGGTAATGGCGTATGCCGCTGAGATTCAGTCGAATACGGCCAGCGTTGCTAACGCCATGACTTACGCCAAGATCATCCGAGAGCGCGCCGTGTGCCGCCTGATGTCTTCTGCTGCCGCCAGAATCAACGAGGTCGCTCACGAGGAAGCGAGCATCGAAGACAAAATCTCCCTGGCCCAATCCATCGTGCTCGGCCTGGACAGCAGCGGTAGCGATGGCGAGTGCCAGATGATCGGCGACATCCTGATCGATCACGTCGAGGTGCTGCAGGTGCGGCTGGACCGGTTTGCGGCAGGCGTGACCATCGACGGTCTCGGTACAGGGATTCCAGATCTGGACGGTTACACCCAGGGGCTCAAGTCCGGCCAGATGATCGTGGTCGCCGGACGCCCGGCAATGGGCAAGACAACCCTGGCCATGAACATCGCCGCCGACGTGGCCATAAACCAGAAAAAGCCCGTGCTGGTCATCAGCCTGGAGATGAGCAAGACCCAGCTCATGGATCGGCTGCTTGCGGCAGTAGGCGGCATACCGCTCCCTTCGCTGAAAACAGGCGAGTGCAGCAACGACTACTCGACAGAGTTGAACGCAGCGGTGCTGAGGCTTCGTGATGCGCCCATAGCGGTGTCTGACGTGCCAGTTATGACCATGCCTCGCATCCGCTCCATTGCGCGCCGCCAGTCGCACCGCATGGGCTCTCTCGGCCTTGTGGTCATCGACTATCTCGGCCTTGTGGAAGGCGAGGGCAAAGGGCGCACCGAAGACGTTACCGCCATGTCTCGACAGATCAAACTCCTGGCCCGTGAGCTGGATTGCCCGGTGATCATCCTGTCCCAGCTCAATCGCGGTTGCGAAGGGCGCCCAGACAAGCGCCCGGTCCTCAGCGATCTGCGCGAATCCGGCGCCATTGAGCAAGACGCTGACATCGTGATGTTCGTGTACCGCGACGAGGTTTATCACCCGAACACCCAGGACAAGGGTATTGGCGAAATTCTCATCCGCAAAAACCGGGATGGAGAGATCGGCATGGTCCCGACCGCCTTCCAGGGTGCTAAGTCTCGATTCCTGCCGCTGGCCAACCACGCCCGCCAAGACAACGTCGTGAAGGTGAATTTCTGATGAGAGAGCGCAGAGCGATCTATCACCACAACGGCTACCGCCTTCGCTCCTACACCGAGCTTATGTGGGCCCGCCTCTTGGAAGCGTCCGGAATCTTCTACCTATACGAGCCGGACCTTGTCCGCGTCGACGAGGGTTACTACCTCCCGGACTTCTGGTTGCCGAACGCGGGAATTTACCTTGAAGTGAAAGGTAAGGAGCCAACGCCCGAGGAAGTCCAGAAGGCTGATGCAGTAATGGCGCGGACCGGCAAAGAGGTCATGTTTCTTATCGGGCTGCCTGAGTCCGACCGAGGCGGGCTGTTCAATTGCGGGCTCCTTATGCGTGGCGCAAACGGCTGGCACCACAACATCTCCCCCATCGATCTCCAGTGCCTGGTGCGTGATTACGTCAGCCCCGAAGCAGCGGCACGCATGTCGCTCTCAGTGCAGAAGGACGACATGGATTACGTGCGTCCAATCGGCGAAATCATGGAGGAAATGTTCCTGGTTCGCGCGGACCGCTCAGACATGGAGCGCGTGCTCCGCGAAACGCATGCCGAGGCAAACGCCCAGCGCTTAACCCTCATGCCCGAGCCAACCATTTGCGAGACGGCACTGAAGTCATTTCTCGATCGCCAAATATTTCGGACTTCTCAACGGGGCGCAGCATGACTACCAAATTCCAAATTGGAGCCGCTTGCACCTGTGCAGGCTTTGGCATTGGCGTGTTCTGCGTCCTGATCACAATGGCGGTGACGGCATGAGCAATCACACGAAAGAAGAATGGCTGGTAGATCGCCAGGACTATTGCGTCTGCGTAATGCGAGATGGCGAGCCCCTTGAGATCGCCACCATTGGCGCCATGGATCACAACGGCGTCAAGTTTGTGATTGGCGACGAGTCGTGGGCAAACGCATACCTGATGCGCACCGCGCCAGAGCTGCTCAAGACCCTCGAAGCGATGATGTCCAAGGCCTACAAGCAGAATTGGAACGACCAGTATCCCGAGTTGCTGGAGCAGGCCGAGAAGGTCATTGCGCTGGCTAAGGCTGGATCTGCGCCGGGTGATGGTGGTGAGTCACTGGAGCAAGGGCTATGACATACGTCCGCGAACAAACATCCGCAGAGCTTGCCGCACACATTCGCAGCTTGCAAAAAATGGCTGGCTGGTTCGATCCGCTTTCCGACCGACTCTGGCAAGAGGTTGAAGCACTCCAGGCCGAAGTCGCAGGCCTCAAGACCGGCTACGAAGCCTACGAGCGGGTGAATGCTGAGCTGAGGGCTGAGTGCGAGGCGCTGCGTAAGGCTCTGGCCGAGTGCTCCGACTCCCTGTATGGCGAAATGCTCCAGAAGTTTGGCGGCCAACTGCCAGACGACATGCACCCCGTAACCCGTCGCCTGTACGAGCGGGACATGGCCTCTGTAACCGAAGCGCGCGCCGCCATGGGCAAGGGAGAGCAGCCATGAAGATCCCGACCTTCAATCCGAAAGGTATTCGGCCGTGGATGATCAAGTATCAGCTTGCGGCCCGCGCCTTCTGCTTGGTGATGCTCCCGGCTTCCCCATTCATTTTCGCTGCCGTGATCCTTTGGGAGAACCGAAGCGGCTTCGCAGAAATGAAGATGCTTGCCAAGGCTGCTTTCTTGCCGTGGAAGGTGAGGACATGACCGATAAGATCAGCGTCAACTGCCGCTCCATGCTTGCCGAGGCTATCACCCGAATGTCCAAGATGTTCGAGGACAAGCACTTTGTGGTGGTGAGCCTTCGCCCAGGCAAGGACCGCACCCTGGACCAGAACCGGCTGTGGTTCGCCATGTACAAGCGCATCGCCGAGATGACCCAGATCGGTGACGCAGGGGAGGCCCGCAAGTACTGCAAGCTGCACATCGGCGTGCAGATCCTGCTGAACGAGGACGCCGGGTTCCAGGCCGAGTGGTACCGGGTGATGCGACATCTACCCTACCTGGGGCGAAATGACCACGCACCTGCTGTATCCGAAAGGCAGCGTGGCTGGCTTCCAGCACCGCAATCTTGGCGAAGACACCGTCAAGGACGCGGTTGGCGGTGAGTACCAGGCCTATCGCGACCACTTCAAGTGGGACATTGGCATGTCGGTACGTGACTGGCGTGCAAACTCGCGCATCGCCAACATCGATGTAACTGCTCTGACCGCTGACGGCGCGACTGGCACCAAGCTGATCGAGCAGATGATCAAGGCCTACTACCTTCTGGAAAACCCGATGCAGGGCGAAGGCCGCACGGTCATCTACGCCAACCGCACCCTGCAGACCTTCCTGCACCTGCAGGCCATGAACTCCAAGAACGTGAACCTGACTATCGGCGAATACGCCGGCAAGAAGATCCCCGAGTTCCTGGGCATCCCAATCAAGCGTGTTGACGCACTGCTGAACACCGAAGCCCGCGTAGTCTAACGACTGCGTGGTTTTCCCCCATCTCGGAGAAACCATCATGCTTTTCGACGCAAAGCTGCTCATGTCGAGCGCCCAGGTAATCACTGCCACGGCTGCATCGACCGACATCATCGACCGTGGCGACACCAAGGACGTTGGCCGCGCTGGTGATATTCCGCTGCTGATCCAGGTTGTTGAGGCATTCAATACCTTGACCAGTCTGACCATCGACCTGCAGACCGATGACAACTCGGCGTTCAGCTCGCCGCGGTCGCTGTATTCGGTTGTGGTGCCACTGGCCGACCTGAAGCTGGGTTACCAGACCCCCGTCATCACCCTGCCGCAGAAGACTGAACGTTTCCTGCGCCTCAACTACACCGTGACCGGCACCGCGCCTACTTTGGGCAAGGTAACTGCCGGCGTGGTCGCTGGAGTGCAGACCAATGCCTAAGCAATATGAGGTGCTGGAGCTGTCGTTTATCAACGGCCAGCTCTATCAGCCAGGTGAAAAGCTGGTGCTCGAAATCGACAGCCCTGGCGGCAACCTGAAACAGCTGGGCTCCCGCGCTTCGGCTGCCGGCAACGCTGGTACTGATGCGGCGGCAGCCGAGTACACCGCCAAGCACAATGGCGGCGGCCGCTTCATCATCCTCGACAAGGCTGGCGAGCGTTTTGGCGAGTTCACCGGCAACAAGGATGAAACTGAAACAGAAGCTGCTCGCCTGAACGCTGGCGGCGATGCTGGCGGCGATGCTGCCGGCAACGCTGGTACTGAGCAGGGCCCCGGTAACCTTCCTGACGCCTGACCACCAGAAACAACCTTCAGGGCCCTTCGGGGCCCTTTTCTTTTCCTGAGGTTCCCAAATGTCCAGCGACGTAGAGATCTGCAACATCGCATTGTCGCGGGTTGCCTACACCCAGCCAATCGTGTCGTTCACGGAAAAGAGCAAGGCCGCTGAACTGTGCCGGGTGTTTTATGGCCCGCTGCGCGAACTGGTGTTGCAGGCGTTCCCCTGGCCGTTCGCGGAATCCATTGTTGCACTGGCAAGCCTGGGCAGTCCTTCGCCTGGCTGGGCCTATCGTTATCGCTACCCGTCAGACTGTTTGCAGGTGCGGGACATCGTGCAGCCAGGCTGGCGTCGGGCGCTGTCAGTCGACCAGCAGATCCCATTCAGGATTGGGTATGGCGCCGGGGGTCGAGTGATTCACACCGATCAGCCTGAGGCGGCATGCCGTTTCACCTTCAAGGTCGAGGACTCAACGTTCTTCGATCCGCAGTTCGCTGACGCGCTGGCCTGGCGCTTGGCAATGGATCTGGCGTTGCCGCTCAGCTCCAAGTCAGACCTACAGCAGTTTGCGGCCCAGCAATACCAGATGGCCCTGACCCTGGCCGAGGGCTCCGCCTTCGAAGAGTCCCAGGACGATGCAGAGCCGGAGTCTGAATTTATTACGGTGCGAGCATGAGCGGAATACTTCAACCGACCTTCGCGGCGGGCGAGCTGTCGCCATCGGCCAGCGCTCGTACCGACATTGCCCGTTACTACACCGGTCTGAAACTGTGCCGCAACTTCATGGTGATGCCATACGGTGGCGTGCGTAACCGGGCTGGCACTCGCCTAGTGGCCGAGGTCAAGGATTCAACCAAGCGCTGCCGGTTGATCCCGTTCCAGTTCAATGACGTGCAGACCTACGTGCTTGCGTTCAGCGACCTGAACATGCGGGTTATCAAGGATGGCGGACAGGTCCTATACAGCTCAGGTCCAAGCATCGGTCAACCCTTCGAACTCGCGCTGCCGTACACACAGAACGACTTGAGCTTGCTCAGCTTCACCCAGTCCGCCGACGTAATGACGTTCGCCCAGCCGCTCTATAAGCCACGAGAGTTAAACCGCCTGGCGCACGACAACTGGACCACCGCCGAAATCAACCTGGCCCCGCGCATTGCTGCTCCAGCATCCGCTACGGCAGTCTCCGGCGGCGGCACTGGTGTTGCCCAGACTTGGCGCTACCAGGTCACCGCGGTACTGGATGATGGGAACACCCTGGACGAGTCACTTCCGGCCACTTCCAACACAATCACTAGCCATGCCGACATTGCCTCGGCAACCATTACTTGGGCCGCTGTTACCGGCGCGACGTACTACATCGTCTATAAGGACAATGCTGGCGCAGGCATCTACGGCTTTATCGGTCGCGCCACTGGCACCACCTTCACCGACCAGAACATCACCGCCGTCAAGACTGACACGCCACCGAACGGCAATGACCCGTTCGTGGGTACCGGCAATTACCCGGGCGCCGTGGTGTATTACCAGCAGCGCTTGATATTCGCCGGTAGCGATTTGAAGCCGCAGACGGTATGGACCAGTAAAACCGGGCTGTTCAAGAACTTCGGTTACTCGGTGCCGAACAAGGATGATGACGCTATCACCTTCACCCTGAGCAGCAACAAGGTAAATCGGGTTCGCCACCTGCTTGGCCTGCGCAAGCTTATTGCACTCACCACTGGCGCAGAGTTCACCATTGCTGGCGGCGATACCGGGCTGTCAGCCAAGACTGTCCAGGCAAGCCCAGAGGGTTACGACGGTTCGTCTATCGTCCCACCAGTGGTGGTGGGCAACAGTGCCGTATATGTCCAGGCGCGCGGCAACCGGGTGTCCTCCTTCGGATACTCGCTGAATGCTGATGGGTTCTCTGCTGATGACCTGACGCTGTTCAGTGCGCACTTGTTCAAGGGCAAAGAGCTGACGAACGTTGCGTACCAGAAGGTCCCCGACTCGATTGTCTGGTATGTGCGCGACGACGGCGTGCTGCTGGGCATGACCTACGTACCGGAACAGCAACTGGTTGGCTGGCACTGGCACGACACAGACGGTTTCGTTGAGTCCATTGCGTGCATCCCCGAGGGCCAGGAGGATGTTTTGTACATGGTGGTGCGCCGCAACATCAACGGCGTGCAGAAACGGTATATCGAACGCATGGCCAGCCGGCAGATCACCAGCATTGAAGACGCGTTCTTCGTCGATTGCGGGTTGACTTACGACGGCCGCAACACTGACACAACCAAGACCATGACCCTATCCGGTGGCACGGCCTGGGGCTTCCCTGAGGTGGTCACCATGACAGCCGTGGGGCACGCACCGTTTACGGTCGGTAGCGTTGGTGTCAATTACTCGCTTAAGGCGGTCGTCACTGACGCGAACGGCGATCAGACCACCGAGATAGTCCGGGTTGAGGTGGTTGGATACACCAGCACTAGCGTTGTCACGGTGAAGCTGTTGATCATCTGCCCGGCGTCGTTACGGGGAGTGGCTGTTTCAAAGTGGGCGCGCCAGGTTAAAACGCTGTCCGGCCTGGGGCATCTTGAAGGCAAGACCGTTTCCATACTTGCAGACGGCAGCGTTCACCCTCAGCGCGTTGTGTCGGGTGGCTCCATTGTTCTGCAAGAGGCTGCCGGCATCGTACACGTCGGCCTGCAGTACACCTCAGATATGGAAACACTCGACCTCGAGCTTAAAAACGCAAACGAGACGGTTCTGGACAAGAAGATTGCAGTGACCAGTCTCACCATACGCGTTGAAGAATCGCGGGGCATCTTCGCAGGCAAGGACAAAAACCACCTGTACGAGTGCAAGACCGACCGTGACGAGTATGAGCCGCCCATTGATCTGCTCACCGGCCAGGCCGAAATCCCAATTTCCAACGATTGGGGTGGCAAGGGTAGGGTGTTCATCCGTCAAACCGACCCGCTCCCATTGTCTGTCCTTGCGGTGATTCCAGAGGTGACCATTGGCGGTCGCTGATGTTTTGCCCATTGAGCCCGAAGACATCTCGGTAATCCTGCGCGATGTGCGCCAGGCCGATATCGATGAAATCGTCGAAGGGCTCGGCGTATCCCTGGAGCTGGAGCTTCTGGAAGGCATCACCGGCAGCCTTAACGCCCGAAAGATCGTGGTGGATGGGCATATCGTCGCGGTATTCGGCGATGCAGTGCACAGCGTTCTTGGCTCTATAGGTGTGCCTTGGCTGATCAGCACCACCCACGTAGAGCGCCATGCACGCGCCTTCCTCAAGGTCTGCAAGCCGGAGGTGCAGGAGATGCTGACGCGCCACCATCACCTAATTAACTACGTAGACGCCCGCAATACTTCGGCTATTCGCTGGCTGAAATGGCTGGGCTTCGACTTTGGAGAGGCCGTCCCGTATGGACCTAAGCGCCTGCCGTTCTACCCCTTTACGCTGAATCGAGAGGAATAACTCATGTGCTGGATGGCTTTGATACCCGTTGCTATTGGCCTTGCCGGTAGCATGATGCAGGCCCAGGGGCAGAAGCAGAACGCCGGGTTCCAGTCGGACATGATGCAGCAGAACGCTGGCTTCAAACGGCAGACGGCCCAAGAAGTCCTGAATGCCGGCGACACGTCTGCAGACTGGCAGCGCGTGCGCACTGGGCAGGCGATTGGCACCCAGCGCAGCGTGCAGGCCGCCAACGGAATTGACGTGAATAGTGGCAGCGCTGCACAACTGCAAGATGACGCCGCAATGCTCGGCGAGCTGGACGCCCTAACGATCCAGAACAACGCTGCGCGCGAGGCATACGGCTACCGCGTGCAGGCCAGGCAAGACATGCTCAACGCCAACCAGACCGTGCAGAACGGTAACACTGCCGCCATGGGCTCAATCCTCGGCGGTATCGGCGGCGCCTTCGGTTCATTCGCGGGGGCTCGATAATGCCACGGGTACCGACTTACGAAACTGCTCAGGTCCAGCAGCAGCCAACCCGGCCCATTCAGCTGCAAGGCGTTGCGCCTGATACCACATCTATTGGGCAAGGCCTCCAGGCGATTGGGCGCGGCGCACAGATGCTCATGGATAAGGAGCGCGAGAAGGCCGACACCGCGCTGCTGATGGATGCCGACAACCAGCTCACTAAGTGGCAGCAGCAGGCCATGTACAGCGATGGCGGCGTTTATACCCGCAAGGGCCAGAATGCGCTGGATGTCACTAACCAGACGCTGGATCAGTTCGAGAAGGCCCAGGCAGAGATCGCCAAAACCCTGACCAATGACCAGCAGAAGACCAGGTACGCGCAGATCGTCAACAGCCGGCGCAACTCCCTGTCGAGTGACCTTAACCGCTACGAGTACGGCGAGCGCCAGAATTATTACGGTCAGGTGGAAAGCGGGCAGATTGCGACATCTATGCAGGGTGCAGCACTTGATTACCGCGACCCGACAAAGGTGCAGCAGTACCGGAGCAAGATTGACGCGGTGCTTGATAGTCGCGCCCAACGCCTTGGCCTATCCCCTGAGGCTGCCCAAGCTGAAAAGCTGAAATACAACAGCTCGCTTGTCTCCGACGTGCTGCAGCGTCAGGCTACCGACAACCCATATGAAGCGCAAAAAAGCCTCAAGCAGTTTGAGAGCTCGATGACCGCAGATGATCTGGTGCGCGTCGGCGGCATGATTGAAGGAAAAGTAGACCGGTTACAGCAAAAGGCCGAGATGGCCCAGCTTCGCAACGAAGCCAAGGCCGAGCGCACGCTGGGCAAGATCAACGCTCAAATATCTAGCGGCATTCCGGCCACAGATGAAATGTGGAAGCAGTGGGGGAGCCAGGTCCGTGGAACGCCCGCCCAGGCCGAGTTCAATGAACTGATCAGGCAGGAGGTGGATACGCAAAAAATCCTCAGGCTGCCCATAGATCAGCAGATTGCGGCGATCAACTCCAAAACCGCCAAGCTTCAAACCGAGGGCGGAACCATCGCTGATGCCACGAACCTAAACCGGCTTTCCCGCGCCGTCGATGCCTCAGCGAAAATGATGACTGAATCTCCTGTTGATTATTTCCAGCAACGGCTGGGCGGGGATGTCACACCTGTAGACTTGAACTCGCCTGATCTTGGAGCCGTACTGACTGACCGAGTATCAGCTATTCAGGGTATGCAGCAGAAATTTGGCTCGACCGTGGCGATGAAGCCGCTTCTGCCACAAGAAGCCAAGCAGATCAGCGCCCAACTCGCGGAGATGTCGCCAGAACAACAGAGCCAACTGTTTGCGACATTGCACAGCGCCATGGGCGACGACAAAGCATACTCCGGCGCCATGCAGCAGATTGCCCCTGACTCTCCGATACGCGCGCTTACCGGCCTGCTTGCGGGCAAACAGCGCTCTATGGTTACCAACACCAACTGGTTTAAGCCCGATGACATGGTTACCAGTGGTGACGTAGCCAAGACCATGGCTTTGGGCGAGTCGATCCTCAACAAGTCCAAGACGGAGAAAGGTTCCGACGGCAAGGGGTCATCCTTCCCTATTCCCAAGCAAGCCGACTTCCAGCTTGAGCTGAACAAGCAGTTGGGCAATGTGTTCGCCGGTCAGCCACAGTCCTACCAGCTCGCCGCGCAAGCAGTGAAGTCCTATTACACGGGCGCCGCAGCAGAGAAGGGGGATGTCTCAGGTGTTGTTGATCGTGGGCTTTTGCGTCAGGCGATCAAGGCCTCCGTTGGCGAGGTGGTCGATTTCAATGGCGGTGAGACCCTGGCGCCGTGGGGGATGCCTGGGCATACCTTTCGCGATGTTGCTACGCAAAGGCTGGTGGGCACCATGAAGGCCCAGGGTATGAGCGAGGCCGATATTTCCACCGCTGACGCACTGACCCTGCGCCAATACAAAGACGGCATCTACTACGTCATGCAGGGCCAGCAGTTCAAGTACGGTACCGACGGCAAGCCGCTCATGGTCAATGTCAATGAGGACGCACAATGAGCCTTATAGGCGATCTGGCATTCAGTGATCAGCGCACGCTTGAGCAGGATGCGCTGGCCAACCCTGCTACGACCCTTCCTGATCCCGGCTTCTGGGACGGATCAGGAACTGCGCTGTTCAGCGGTATCGGCCAGGGCCTTGCCCAGCTGACTCTGCAGGCGGCCCAGTACGGCAACGATCCTACGCAGATGATATCGCTCAACATTGAAAGCGATGAGGACAACCTTGCCCGCCGCGAACAAATCGGCGATATGCGCAATGAGCTGACAGAGCGTATGCGGCCTGACGCGGCAACCAGCGGCACGGCGGCGCAGGTTCTTTTCGGCCTGGGTGATGCCGGTTCTCGATTTGCGTTTGGCCTTGCTTCTGGCGGTATGCCGGTTGGCGCACTGACCGCCGGCTCATCGATGGGTGAACAGCGATTTACCGAGCTGAAAGGCCAGGGTGTTGATACCAAAACGGCCGCGATTGCTGGCGCGATTGAAGGCAGCGTGATTGGCGTCGGCGCCTTCCTGCCTGCTGCGCGCCTGTTCAGCGCTCCGGCTGTCGACCTGGCCGCTACTGCCGGTGCCAACGTGGGCCTGGGTATCGCTGCCCGTGGCGGCGTTGGGGCGGTGCTGGAAAAGAATGGGTATACGCAGCAGGCCCAGCAATACAAGGCTCTAGATGCAACGGGGCTCGCCGTTGACGGATTGCTGGGCGGATTGTTTTGGGGGGCAGGCCGGGCTATGACGCGCGGGGTCTCGGCAGGGGAAGCTGACGCGGCGCTGACTGCGAACAACGGACTTCATCACCAGCACGGCACCGCGCCAGGCGCGCCAGTTGATGCCCGCTCAAGCATCGCGCATCAGGCAGCCCTTGATCAGGCCATTGCTCAGCTTGGTCGTGGGGAACCCGTTAATCTAGGCGGTATTGCAGACGATGCCACTTTTATCAGGACTGAACAGATTGGTCCTCGTCGTGAGGTAATACGCCAGCAGGCCGAGCAGGAGGTGTTCGCGGCCGCCCGTGCCGAGCTTGAGCCGGTCGCAGCATCTGGCCTTCCGAATGTGCGTGATTTGCGCACCGAACTTGGCACCCTGCAAAAGACTGTTGACGGCCTCGATGGTACCTATCGCGAGTCAGCTAAGTCTTTCCAGCGCCAGGGCATGAGCCGCAAGCAGGCAGAGCGCGCTGCGCGGGACGACATAGCTGAACAGCGACAAGCCGCCGAAGGCCGTATCGGCGAAATAAACCAAGCGCTTGAGGGTAACCGAGCGGCCGAGCGGGCCAGCGCTGACCTTGCCGCCATGGACCGTGGCCAGGTGCCGGACCGTTTCGCAAGTAAGGTCGATGATCGGGCTAAAGAGATCGGCGGCGCATTTAAGCGTACAGCCCTCGCCAGCAGCGTTTCCCCTGACCACGGCGCAGCACTGATGCGCGCCGCCGGCAAGGAGATGGAGCGGCTGTTACGGGAAGGCGGGCACATCGTTGACGACATCAAGGTAAGCCCGGCTCGCGGCCCCGACAGCGTCATACCGCCCGCGGCGGCTCGGCCCGATGGTGAAGTGCCTAGGGCTGGTGAATCAACCGCGCCACCGGACGTTTCTGTTCATCCAGATGGCGCGCGTGCAGGCGCAGAGCAGCAGGGGCAGGCAACACAAGAAGCGCCAACACCTGGCCCCGAACAGATGCGCGACCCGTCAACGGCTGCCATTGATCCTCTTGCCGATATCGACACTGCATTGCCCGCGCTCGTTGACTCCATTGTTTCTGGTGAGCGGGATGTACAGGTTCCGACCGGAGCATTCAATGAGGATGGTTCAGCGGTCACCGTATCCGCCCGCGAAATGCTGGCCGAGGCCGATGGCAACATCGCCCGCGCCGAAAATGACTCGAAAGGGTTTCTTGCTGCCGCCCTGTGTGGGCTGAGGTTTGGCAACTGATGAAACAGGAATGCATTCAAGCAGTTCAGCAGGCCATTGGTCGCGCACTTAATCAGGCCGAGATCAAGGACATTGAGTCCCGTATCTCTCGGAATATGCGCCAACTCGCACAAACCGATCCGGCCTGGCAGTCATTGACTGCCGGCGACCGCCTAACTCAGGCTGCGTCAAGCGCGGCTAAAGAGCTGCGTGCAGAGGCAGCGAAGAACAAGCAGCGCGTGGGGCTGACCATTCTTGCCCACGACCGCGTTGCCAACTATATGAAGCAATTCCCGGATGACCCGCTGCTGGCGCTTGACCGGATGCTGGCGTTTTCTTCCGATGGCCCTGGAATTTTCTCGATTGAATCGGCAACGAACGGGATTCGCGCCGAAGCCATGGCCAGTATGGTTGATGCCATAGACTTCACCCGGGGCAAGATGATGGGTTTGTTCGCGGATGCAGAGAAGGCCCGGTCGTTGGTGCAGGAGTTGCACGGCGAGAACAGCGGTGTGCCTGAGGCAAAGATTGCCGCCAAGCAGTTCCACGATATCACCGAAAGACTGCGCCAAAGGTTTAACCGGGCGGGCGGCGATGTTGGCCGTCTCGATGACTGGGCGATTCCCCGCAGCCATAGCCAACTGAAAGTGGCTCGAAACAAAGACGCCTGGGTTAGCGACCACGTGGCATGGGCCAACCGTTCCAAGTACCTCAACGAGGACGGTAGCCGTATGACTGATGTTGAATTGAACGAGTTCTTCGGCCATGCCTGGGAAACAGTATCTACCGGAGGCGTCAACAAGATCACACCTGGGACGATAACCGGTGGCGGCGCCAGAGCGAACCGTGGCAGCGAATCGCGCCAGATCCATTACCGTGATTCTGACGCCTATATGGCCGCTCAGGAGAAGTACGGCGACCGCGGCTTGATGGACCTAATGTTTGGGCATATTGACCGCGCCGCTCGGGATATTGCACTGGTCGAAACGCTGGGGCCCAACCCGAACAACGCCATGCGCTTCCATACTGAGACCGCCTATAAACAGGCGGTTTCAGCCAAGCCCGAAAAAAT
This sequence comes from Pseudomonas sp. D47, assembly GCF_045447305.1. NCBI lineage: Bacteria > Pseudomonadati > Pseudomonadota > Gammaproteobacteria > Pseudomonadales > Pseudomonadaceae > Pseudomonas > Pseudomonas sp. D47. The sequence continues at coordinate 20,381 of NZ_JBJGXU010000039.1, forward strand.
GAAAGCCTTTGGTAAGCAGATCCGCCGCCTGGAGAACCTGTATACCGAAGTGGCCGGCACCCGCGAGCCGCCTGCATCAGCCGGCCTGGCCAACGCCTTCGACACCTACCGCGCGACCAACGTAGCAGGCAAGCTTGGCTCTGCCGTGATTACTGGACTCAGCGACCAGGGCACCATTGCCATTACTTCCAAGATCAACGGAATGCCGGTAATGAAGGTATTCGCCAATGAGGCGCGGATGCTTAACCCGGCCGATGCTACGCACCGCCGTACTGCCATGCGCGCCGGCCTGGGGATTGATCAATTGATCGGCAGCCTAAGCCGCTGGGGAACAGAGGGGCTTGGCATTGATGGCGAGGTAGCCGGTCGGATGTCCAAGTACTCCCAGACAGCTGCTACCAAAGTCCTGCAGTTGTCTGGTATGAACGCGATTGATGGCGGTAACCGTCGCGCATTCGGCGCCGTGATGATGGACGTGACTGGAGATCTTACCCGGCGTTTTGATTCGCTGGCTGCGCTTGAGGCTGGTGACAGGAAGATCATGCAGTCGCGCGGCATAACTGACCAGGACTGGTCTGTATGGCGTTTGGCCCAGCCTGAGGATTGGCGTGGCGCTGGCGACCAGGTGTTGACCGCCGGAAGTATCTACCGCATTGCGGATGCTGATCTGGCGCCGCTGGTTGGGCAGTTGGGTGTATCCGCCAGTCGGCTCAGGGAGCAGGCCGCCACCAAGCTGCTGGGCGTTGTCCTCGATGAGACCAGCATGGCGATACCTGCACCGGGTGCCCGCGAGCGCGCCTTTATGCATGGCAACAACAAGCGCGGCGAGTGGAGCGGGGAGCTGATGCGCAGCTTCTGGCAGTTCAAATCCTTCTCCGTATCGATGATTTCTAAGCACTTCAAGCGGGCGTTGGCACAGGAAACCGGTTGGGGGAAAGCTGGTTACACCGCTGCGCTATTCGCCACCACCACCGTGCTGGGGGCTATGGCGCTGCAACTCAATGAGGTTGTCAGCGGTCGAGACCCCAAGAACATGGCGGACGACGAACTGGGCGGGATTCCTGGCCTTCGCTTCGGCATGGCCGCCATGCTCAAGGGCGGCGCGCTGTCGCTCTACGGGGACTTCCTGTTTTCCAACACCACGCAGGGCGGTACATCCGCATTGGCTGCTTTCGGCGGGCCTCTCGCCGGCGACGTGGAAACACTGCTCAACCTGCGCGGCATGACCGCCAATGCCGTGCTTGACGATAAAGATCCATCAAGCATTGGCGCACGCCTGCTCCAGCTGGGTAAGGGGCATATTCCCGGCGCCAATCTTTGGTACACCAAGGCGGCGACCGACCACATGATTTTCCACCAACTGCAAGAGTACTTTTCGCCTGGCTATCTGGGCCGAATGGAGCGGCGTGCACAGCGCGACTTCGGGCAAAGCTATTGGTGGGAGCCTGGGGAAATGTCCCCGTCCAGGCCGCCAGACCTCGGCGCCGCCGCCGGCAACTAAAAGAACAACCCCACGGAATCCCGCCATTGAGCGGGATTTTTTTTGCCTTCAGGAAAGGAGTCACAACCGTGACCGTCAACACAATCAGCAGCGTTGCAGAGTTTGAGACCAATGGGGTGACGACCAATTACCCGTTCTATTTCAAGTTCCTGGCAAATGAGGACTTGGTCGTAACGTACGTCAACCCGCTGGGTGTCAGTTCGATATTGACGCTTGGAACGCACTACACGGCCAACGGTGCAGGCAATGACCAGGGCGGGAGTGTCATTACCAACACAGCCCTGGCGGGTCCTGGCCAGCTTGTCGTGTCGCGAGAAATGGAAGCGTTTCAACAAACTAGCCTGCGCAACCAGGGCAAGTTCCTGGCCGAGACGCATGAGGATGTGTTCGACAAGCTGACTATGCTGATTCAGCAGGGACTATCAACGTTCAAGCGAGCGCTTACCAGGCCGCTGGGTCGAGACTACTTCTTCGCTGAGGACCGTCGGATCACCAGCGTTAAGGATCCAGTAGATGCGCAAGATGCCGCAACCAAGAACTGGGTGTCCCTTCTTCTGGATGGCGTGACAGGGTTGATCAACACCACAACAGGGATCCTTTACGACGCCGGAACCCTTTTTGACTATCTGCGTTTCGGCGTTCAACGCACAGTTGATACCCATGCCGCCCTGATCGCACTATCGCCCACCCGCAACCAGCGCGCACGAACGCTCGGCTATTACAGTCCTGGAGATGGTGGTGGCGGCGAATATTTCTACACCGGCTCAAGTTGGCAGCTCATCTCTAACGGCCCGTTGAATGTTCGCCAGTTTGGCGCCCGCGGGGATGGGACCGCGAACGATACGCCGTTTATCAACCTCGCGATGGAGGCCGCCGTATCTGCCCGCAAGGGGGTTTATTTTCCAACAGGCGTTTACATGGTTGATGAATCCGCGCCAGGGTCCGGGTACTGTATTCTCAACAAGGGCGTATCAATGATTGGGGAGGGCGCACTGCGCGTGCAAATCGTCCCTGTGCCTACCCTGCCTAATACTGCCGACTACATTTTAATAAAGCCGACAGTCGCCACTATTTTGGACTTTGTGGAGATTAAAGGATTATTTACGTATCCGAACAACCCCGGAAATAAGCGCGGCAAGCGATCTGTCTATGTGGATATGAGCGCTGTTTCAAACTCTTCCTGCTTTCATATGGAAGGGTGCTACTTCGGCCCAGGGAACGATTACTCATTCGAATGGTTTACCAACACCGTCAACCCGCAGGGCGGACCAGCGAATAGCTTGTTTGAGCGCAACGCGTTTTGGGAGGGGACTAAGCTTACAAACGCAGGAGATAGCAACACATTCAGGAACTGCATTTTTCGATCAAGTCCGGGGACTGGCCACATCGGGGTAAGCAACAAAAGTATTTTTGCGGGTGGCGGCCAGTCGTCGCAACTAACCATTGAGCAGTCTAACTTTGATTGCGATGGCGGGGCGGTCGTTGCCCTCAACGGTCTAAAGCTGACAATGATAAACAACAACATCGAGCAAAGTCATGGTACCGGCACTGGATCTAGCGCGTGCATAGATTTCGATGGGACTGAAGGGGGGATGGCGTGGGCGGTGTTTTCTGGGAATAGTGTCGGATCATTTGGCACCGCAGCATTATCGACGATTCTACGTATCAATAACGCCGCACAAACTGAGGTTTCGCATAACAGATTTTCTTCGGCGCTGGCGAGCAACGCAGCTTCTGCAATTTTTATAACTGGCTCAGCTACAGACACAATTATTGAAAAGAATGAAATCGGCACCACGTTCCCTCAGGCCATTACAGACCTAGGTGTCGGAACTCGCGGATTGCGCAAGCAAATTACGCTTCTAAATAGTTTCACTACCCCGGGTGGCGGAGCAGAACCGTTGAACGTCATGAGCTCCCCGGCAGATGGCCGTCTGTTCCTTAACGGCTCGCTGAACTGTCCGTCCGGTGGCGGGAATGGTTTGCAGATCGGAGTCTTGCCAGTTGGTTTCAGGTATACGTCCGGCATCGATTTTGGAGCAATTGCTATCGTTTCCAGCCAGTACGTGCCGTGCCGTATAGCAGTCGGGACAGACGGCAGCCTAACGCTTCTTGTTGTTGGTGCGGCCACTCAAGTATTCATATCAGCTTCGTGGGGTGGGCAAGGCTTTGTGAGAGGCAATCTTTGATCCTTGGGTGGTCTGGCTGTAGCCGACCACCCGCTTTCGTTTACGAGTGAGCAGGTTCGGCGGTCGAAGTCCTGCTGCGTAGGTAAGCCTTGGACTTTTCTATGCCTATTTTCCTGAAAGGCTTTTCTATAAACCTATAGTTTAGTTCGGAAAATATCGCGATCAGCGTAATGGCGGTTATGCAAAACTTGACGTCATACTGCGAATCAAACTGGAATCCCACACCTTCAACTCTCGCCCATATTTCTCTTGTGAGCCAAAACGCCGGGTTGTGAACCAAGTAAATTGCAAATGACCTGACACCTACATACGCGAGTGCGTTGCGAACAATGCCTTTAGGGAATAGGTAGCCGCCTTGATATGAGCCAAGCCACACCGTCAGCGTGCAAAGCAGTGTAACGGCTGTGAACACGAAAGGAACCACACCGCCATTGGAAGGGACGATTAAGATTGCGCTTATCAATGCAATTGCTGTGAAGTATTTCAGCAGGCTATTTGCAATAAACTTTGGTTCAATCAACGAGTAGGCCGCTGTGTTCCTGAATATCGCTAGGCATACGCCCAACATAATCCCATCCATCCTGGTGTACAGCACATACAGCATGGTCAAGTTAAAGTAGGCAATACCGGTACCCACCAGAACCGCAGCGGCGAGCCAGAATATCCAGCGCAGCCTTAGGAGGAACAGGAAAGGGAATATAAAATAGAACTGTTCTTCAAGAGAGATGCTCCAATAAATCCCATTGCTCCCACAAACTTTGTTTCCCAGTGTGGATAAATAACAGCTGGCGAAATGGATGTTTGACATAAACATTGCCACCGACAGTCCGTCAAAGATGTTCGCCTTGAGCGTCGTGAATATTCCCGTTTGATTGAATGTGACCGATAGCGCGCAGACTATTAAAATCCATAGCATTGCAGACGGCATTATTCTGTACGCGCGACGTATGTAGAACGAGACCATTTCCTTAACGAAGGTTGCCTTGCTTTCTAATCTCGCTGATGCGTAAAAGGTTTTATAAAAAGCGTTGGCGATTACGTACCCAGATATGCAGAAAAATATATCTACGCCTGCCCATAGCCCGTACGACCAGTTTCCTATTTCTGGATACCAGAATAGAAGGTTTCCTAGGTGGCCCATGACGGGGAGGAAAACGGCAATGGCGCGTAACGCCTCAATTTCTAGATTTTTGTTATGCGTGATCGAAGACATCAGTATTCCCTTCTGATAGTGGCGGCATTCTATAGCTGGAAACCTGTCTTTTGACAGGCTTGATACAGTCGCCGCTGTGTGGTCTATTCTTGGTTCGGCAGCTGACCTATGATCGGCTGGCAGAAATGCTTAGATGTCGCCCCAGCGATGCTGAAAAAGTACACTGGCTAGTACAGCGGTTGATGATTCGCCAAGAGAGGGCCAGCTGGTTTTCGTAGAGCTTGGAGAGCAGGGAAGGGAGCAGGTCTGAGTTGGGCATCGGCGTTCCTCCGGCAGAGTGAACAGCTTAGCAGCCGGTGTTCTTTGGGTGGTTTGTGTTCGGTCGGCAGGACGCCGGGGAGGGGTGCATAAAGGTCTTGTGACGATATTGTGTCGCACGTCATGGCACATTGTGACATGATGCGATCCTTCTGAACGGTTGTGACGGTTGCGGGCGCCGTAACCTATTGATGTTGCACTGGTTTACGTTGATGCGTATGATTTAGGTTCCAGCGCCGCGAGGCGTAAGAGTTCGAGTCTCTTCATCCGCACCAATTAAAACGTTGTGCCGCCGTCAGGTGGTGCAGGGTTCAACAAAGAAGATGTTTGAGTTCTTTGTTAATGCAATATGGTGGGCGTAGCTCAGTTGGTAGAGCACGGGATTGTGACTCCCGTTGTCGAGGGTTCGATCCCCTTCGTCCACCCCATATTATTAAAAAGCGCCAGATCAATGATCTGGCGCTTTTTTTGTGTCGGATATTTCCTATCGCTTGTGCGGTGGATCTTGACGCCAAGAAAAAACAAGCATTCTCAATGCCTTGGCGTTAGAATCGTTGCCGGTTTTGAGCGTGTAGAACTGATCCGAGGCTATATGAGGGTCAGTGCAGCTATTTAATAGCGAATAACGGCGCAGTACCTGAAAAAGGGCTGTGCCGTTTTTGTTTAAGTGTTTTGAGTTTCGAGGGTGGGGCGTTTCGTCGTATTTGTGTTTCTCGATGCTGCTGCCGTGCCCTACGGCCTTGCCTGCAAGGCCGGTCGCCGAGGGTGTGTGTCCACGCCCTTCTATATAGAAGGGTTGATGCAGAGCCCTGGCGTGATGAGCTGTATTTGCTAACGGGATGAGGTGCATGCGTGCACTTGAACCTATAAATGGTCTGCTGTTTTTCCACCCGTTTTCAGTAGGGTGACTTCTTGAGTTTGACCCACTAGAATGCATGCCCTTGATTCTGGGGTCGGAAACGGCCGGCTAACGTCTGTGCAACGAGGAATATCCATGCAAGTTTCTGTTGAAAAACCTACTGCTATCGAGCGCCGCCTGAGCATCACCGTGCCGGCAGAGCGTATTGAGACTGCGGTCAACAAGCGTCTGCAGCAGACTGCCCAAAAGGCCAAAATCGCTGGTTTCCGTCCAGGCAAAGTGCCAATGAGCGAAATCAAGCGTCGTTTTGGTGCCGATGCGCGTCAGGAAGCGATTGGTGACGTGATCCAGGCTTCTTTCTATGAAGCGGTTGTCGAGCACAAGCTGAACCCAGCCGGCTCGCCTTCGATCGAGCCTAAGTCTCTGGAAGCTGGTAAAGACCTGGAATACGTCGCTGTATTCGAAGTGTTCCCAGAGTTCACCGTTGCCGGTTTCGAAGGCATCGCTGTTGAGCGCCTGAGCGCTGACGTGGCGGATGCCGATCTGGACAACATGCTGGAAATCCTGCGCAAGCAGAACACGCGTTTCGAAGTGGCCGATCGCGCTGCCCAGAACGAAGACCAACTGAACATCGATTTCGTTGGCAAGGTTGACGGCGAAGTATTCGCTGGCGGCTCCGCCAAGGGCACTCAGCTGGTGCTGGGTTCCAACCGTATGATCCCAGGCTTTGAAGATGGCCTGGTTGGCGCCAAAGCCGGCGAAGAGCGCGTTCTGAACCTGACGTTCCCTGCTGACTACCAGAACCTGGACCTGGCTGGTAAGGCCGCCGAGTTCACTGTGACTGTCAACAGTGTGTCCGAGCCTAAGCTGCCAGAACTGAACGAAGAGTTCTTCGCTCAATTCGGTATCAAGGAAACCGGTATCGAAGGCTTCCGCACCGAAGTTCGCAAGAACATGGAGCGCGAGCTGCGTCAGGCCATCAAGTCCAAGGTCAAGAACCAGGTCATGGACGGTCTGCTGGCCGCCAACCCGATCGAAGTGCCTAAGGCCCTGCTGTCCAACGAAGTGGATCGCCTGCGCGTTCAAGCGGTTCAGCAGTTCGGTGGCAACATCAAGCCTGACCAACTGCCGGCCGAGCTGTTCGAAGAACAAGCCAAGCGCCGCGTTGTGCTGGGCCTGGTTGTGGCTGAAGTGGTCAAGCAATTCGACCTCAAGCCTGACGAAGACCGTGTTCGCGAAATGATCCAGGAAATGGCTTCGGCCTACCAGGAGCCTGAGCAGGTTGTGGCTTGGTACTACAAGAACGACCAGCAGCTGAACGAAGTGCGTTCGGTTGTGCTGGAAGAACAAGTTGTGGATACTGTTCTGCAGAAGGCTAAGGTGACCGATAAAGCGGTCTCTTACGAAGAAGCAGTCAAACCGGCGGAAGCAGCACAAGCCGACTGATTGTCCAACTCGTTGGAAATACAACCATAAGCCAGCCTCGCGCTGGCTTATGCGTTTTCAAGACATGACTATTTGGGAGTAACTGCAGAGCATGTTCCTTAATTCCTATATTCAGCAGAACTCTGATGTCCAGGCCGCTGGCGGCCTGGTCCCGATGGTTGTCGAGCAATCTGCTCGTGGCGAACGCGCCTATGACATCTACTCGCGCCTGCTCAAGGAGCGAGTGATCTTTCTGGTCGGCCCTGTAGAGGACTACATGGCCAACCTGATCTGCGCGCAACTGCTGTTCCTTGAAGCGGAAAACCCGGACAAGGACATCCATCTTTACATTAACTCTCCGGGCGGTTCGGTAACGGCGGGCATGTCGATCTACGACACCATGCAGTTCATCAAGCCAAACGTATCGACCACCTGCATCGGTCAGGCCTGCAGCATGGGCGCGTTCCTGCTCACCGCAGGTGCCGAGGGCAAGCGTTACTGCCTGCCTAACTCGCGCGTGATGATTCACCAGCCTCTGGGCGGTTTCCAGGGCCAGGCGTCGGACATCGAGATTCACGCCAAGGAAATCCTGTTTATTCGTGAGCGCCTCAACACATTGATGGCCAAGCACAGCGGGCACACCCTGGAAGAAATCGAGCGTGACACCAATCGTGACAACTTCATGAGCGCCGAAGCTGCGCGCGACTATGGGTTGATCGACGCAGTGATCGAAAAGCGCCCCGCTTAATATAAGCACCTCAAAATAGGGCTGGTCGGCATGTCCGACCACCGGCGGGCTTGAAAAAGCCCGCATAAGCCTTCATCTTGTGTTGCAAGCCTATCGGATTTGGATCGAACGAATGACTGACACCCGCAACGGCGAGGACAACGGCAAGCTGCTCTATTGCTCCTTCTGCGGCAAAAGCCAGCATGAAGTGCGCAAATTGATTGCCGGCCCCTCGGTGTTTATCTGCGACGAGTGCGTCGACCTGTGCAATGACATCATCCGCGAGGAGGTGCAGGAAGCCCAGGCCGAGAGCAGCGCGCATAAATTACCTTCGCCTAAAGAAATCAGCGGCATCCTTGATCAGTACGTGATTGGTCAAGAGCGTGCAAAGAAGGTTCTGGCCGTAGCGGTGTACAACCACTACAAGCGCTTGAACCAGCGTGACAAGAAAGGCGACGAAGTCGAACTCGGCAAGAGCAACATCTTGCTGATCGGTCCTACAGGCTCGGGTAAAACCTTGCTTGCAGAAACCCTCGCTCGTCTGCTGAACGTTCCGTTCACCATCGCCGACGCCACCACCCTCACTGAGGCTGGCTACGTGGGTGAAGATGTCGAGAACATCATTCAGAAACTGCTGCAGAAGTGCGACTACGACGTAGAGAAAGCCCAGATGGGTATTGTCTACATCGACGAAATCGACAAGATTTCGCGCAAGTCCGACAACCCGTCGATCACTCGGGACGTTTCCGGTGAAGGCGTGCAGCAAGCTCTTTTGAAACTGATCGAAGGCACGGTTGCTTCCGTACCGCCACAAGGCGGCCGCAAGCACCCGCAGCAGGAATTCCTTCAGGTTGATACGCGCAACATCCTGTTCATCTGTGGCGGTGCGTTCTCCGGTCTGGAGAAGGTTATTCAGCAGCGTTCCACGCGTGGCGGCATCGGTTTCGGTGCGGAAGTGCGCAGCAAGGAAGAAGGCAAGAAGGTGGGCGAGTCCCTGCGTGAAGTCGAGCCTGACGATTTGGTCAAGTTCGGTCTGATCCCGGAATTCGTTGGCCGTCTGCCGGTCCTGGCCACGTTGGACGAGCTGGATGAGGCTGCGTTGATTCAGATCCTCACCGAGCCGAAAAACGCCCTGACCAAGCAATATGCCAAGTTGTTCGAGATGGAAGGTGTAGACCTCGAGTTCCGTACCGACGCACTCAAATCAGTGGCCAAGCGGGCACTGGAGCGCAAGACCGGTGCACGTGGTTTGCGTTCGATCCTCGAAGGCGTGTTGCTCGACACCATGTATGAAATTCCCTCGCAGTCCGAGGTGAGTAAAGTGGTGATCGACGAAAGCGTTATTGAGGGCAAGTCCAAGCCACTGTATATCTACGAAAACAGTGAGCCGGCTGCCAAGGCTGCACCCGACGCGTAAGCGTTTAGTCGTCGCAGTACAAGCAAGGGGCCTTTCGGGGCCCCTTGTTTTTTTGTGGTCGGTTTTTTTCGGCAGTTATTTTAAATTCGCGTTTATTCATGCGTTTAACTGCTGGCATTGAGCTTGTTTTTTTTGCAAGCAGCCCCCATCTTGGTTTCAAGCTTACTTTTCAACTGTCATAGAGGCGAAATCATGAAGACAACCATCGAATTGCCTCTCCTGCCGTTGCGTGATGTCGTCGTCTATCCGCACATGGTTATCCCGCTGTTCGTGGGGCGCGAGAAGTCTATCGAAGCCCTCGAGGCTGCGATGACGGGCGACAAGCAGATTCTGCTGTTAGCCCAGAAGAATCCAGCTGATGATGATCCAGGCGAAGACGCCCTGTATCGCGTCGGTACCATTGCTACTGTCCTGCAATTGCTCAAGTTGCCCGATGGCACCGTCAAGGTGCTGGTAGAGGGCGAGCAGCGCGGCGCGGTGGAACGTTTCATGGAGGTGGATGGCCACCTGCGCGCCGAAGTGGCGCTGATCGACGAAGTCGAAGCCCCTGAGCGCGAATCCGAAGTGTTTGTGCGCAGCCTGCTCTCGCAGTTCGAGCAGTATGTGCAGTTGGGCAAGAAAGTCCCGGCTGAAGTCCTGTCGTCCCTCAACAGCATTGATGAGCCAAGCCGCCTGGTTGACACCATGGCTGCGCACATGGCGCTGAAAATTGAGCAGAAGCAAGACATCCTCGAAATCATCGACCTGTCGGCCCGTGTCGAACACGTGCTGGCACTGCTGGATGGCGAGATCGACCTGCTGCAGGTTGAGAAGCGCATCCGTGGTCGTGTGAAGAAACAAATGGAGCGCAGCCAGCGCGAGTACTACCTGAATGAGCAGATGAAGGCCATTCAGAAAGAACTCGGCGACAGCGAGGAAGGCCACAACGAAATCGAAGAGCTGAAAAAGCGCATCGACGCCGCCGGCCTGCCGAAAGACGCCCTGACCAAGGCTAACGCCGAGCTGAACAAGCTCAAGCAAATGTCGCCGATGTCGGCCGAAGCCACCGTGGTGCGTTCCTACATCGACTGGCTGGTGCAAGTGCCGTGGAAGGCCCAGACCAAAGTGCGCCTGGACTTGGCCCGTGCCGAAGATATTCTCGACGCCGACCATTATGGCCTCGAAGAAGTCAAAGAACGCATCCTCGAATACCTCGCCGTGCAAAAGCGTGTGAAGAAGATTCGTGGCCCGGTGTTGTGCCTGGTGGGTCCTCCTGGTGTCGGTAAAACGTCCCTGGCTGAGTCGATTGCCAACGCCACCAACCGTAAATTCGTGCGCATGGCCCTCGGTGGTGTGCGCGATGAAGCGGAAATTCGCGGCCATCGTCGGACTTACATCGGTTCGATGCCGGGAAGATTGATTCAAAAGATGACAAAAGTGGGTGTGCGCAACCCGCTGTTCCTGCTCGATGAAATCGACAAAATGGGCAGCGACATGCGTGGCGATCCGGCCTCGGCATTGCTCGAAGTCCTCGACCCTGAGCAGAACCACAATTTCAACGACCATTACCTGGAAGTCGACTACGACCTGTCCGACGTAATGTTCCTGTGCACCTCCAACTCCATGAACATTCCGCCAGCCTTGCTGGACCGGATGGAGGTGATTCGTCTGCCGGGTTATACCGAAGACGAGAAGATCAACATCGCTGTCAAATACCTCGCGCCCAAGCAAATTTCGGCCAACGGTCTGAAAAAGGGCGAGATCGAATTTGATGTCGAATCGATCCGTGACATCGTGCGTTACTACACCCGCGAGGCGGGTGTACGGGGCCTTGAGCGCCAGATCGCGAAGATTTGCCGTAAGGCGGTCAAAGAACACGCACTGGAAAAACGCTTCTCGGTGAAGGTGGTTGCCGACTCCCTGGAACACTTCCTGGGTGTGAAAAAATTCCGTTACGGCCTGGCTGAGCAGCAGGATCAAGTAGGGCAGGTGACTGGCCTGGCGTGGACCCAGGTGGGCGGCGAATTGCTGACCATTGAAGCCGCGGTGATCCCGGGCAAAGGCCAACTGATCAAAACGGGTTCGCTGGGCGATGTGATGGTCGAATCCATCACGGCCGCGCAGACCGTGGTGCGCAGCCGCGCGAAGAGCCTGGGGATCCCCCTGGACTTCCACGAGAAGCACGACACCCACATCCATATGCCGGAAGGGGCAACGCCCAAAGACGGCCCTAGCGCTGGCGTAGGCATGTGCACGGCCCTGGTGTCGGCATTGACCGGCATCCCTGTGCGCGCCGATGTGGCAATGACTGGCGAAATTACCCTGCGTGGCCAGGTATTGGCCATCGGTGGTCTGAAAGAGAAATTGCTCGCTGCGCACCGGGGTGGAATCAAGACCGTGATCATTCCTGAAGAGAATGTTCGCGACTTGAAGGAAATTCCGGACAATATTAAGGCGGATCTTCAGATTAAACCGGTTAAATGGATTGACGAGGTCCTGCAAATTGCGCTGCAATACGCGCCGGAGCCCTTGCCGGATGTGGCTCCGGAGATTGTCGCTAAGGACGAAAAACGTGAGTCTGATTCCAAGGAAAGAATTAGCACGCATTAATGCGAATAAGCCTGGGGGCTTCCTTGACAGCTTTTTAGAGCCCTTGTTATAAAGCGGCTCTTAAGTGTCTGTAGGCCATTCAGCACTGGTTTTTGCTTTCACCAAAAAACTTAGAATCATACTCAATAGATATATAAGGGGACTTAGAGTGAACAAGTCGGAACTGATTGATGCTATCGCCGCATCCGCTGATATCCCGAAAGCTGCTGCTGGCCGTGCGCTGGACGCAGTAATCGAATCCGTCACTGGCGCTCTGAAGGCCGGCGACTCCGTAGTGCTGGTAGGCTTCGGTACTTTCTCTGTGACTGACCGCCCAGCGCGTACTGGCCGTAACCCACAGACTGGCAAAGCACTGCAAATCGCTGCTGCCAAGAAACCAGGTTTCAAAGCCGGTAAAGCCCTGAAAGAAGCCGTTAACTAAGCTTCGTTCAAGCCTTACCTACCCGGGTCGGACGCAGGTCTGGCCTGGCAGCGGAGCGGCAGCTGACCCAAGTATCCATCGGGTCGCCACGCCGGGGGTGTGGGTTCAAACCCCCGTCCGCTCCGCCAGTTACGAGAAGGCGCATCCTCGGATGCGCCTTTCTTCTATCCGGACTCTACCCACGCTCCACGGTTGCCTAATTCTTGAAGATCAACCGTTTCTGGGGGACGCATGCTGCAGAATATCAGGGACAATTCACAAGGCTGGATTGCCAAAACTATTATCGGGATCATCGTCGCATTGATGGCGTTCACCGGTATCGAGGCTATTTTCCAGGCTTCGACCAACAACACGCAGGACGTGGCCAAGGTCAACGGTGAAGAAATCACCCAAACCGAATTGAGCCAGGCCGTCGACATGCAACGTCGCCAGCTGATGCAACAGCTGGGCAAGGATTTCGATGCTTCTCTGCTGGACGAAAAACTGCTGCGCGATGCGGCCCTCAAGGGTCTGATCGATCGCAAGCTGTTGCTGCAAGGCGCGGCTGATTCCAAGTTCGGCTTCTCTGAAGCGGCCCTGGATCAGGTGATCCTGCAGACTCCGGAATTCCAGGTGGACGGCAAGTTCAGCGCCGAACGCTTTGACCAGGTGATCCGTCAACTGGGCTACAGCCGCATGCAATTCCGTCAGATGTTGACCCAGGAAATGCTGATCGGCCAGGTTCGCGCAGGTATCGCCGGCAGCGGTTTCGTCACCGACGCCGAAGTGCTGGCATTCGCCCGTCTGGAAAAACAGACCCGCGATTTCGCCACCGTCAACATCAAGGCCAACCCTGCGGCGGTGAAGCTCACCGACGACGAGGTCAAGGCTTACTACGACCAGCACGCCAAAGAGTTCATGACCCCGGACCAGGTGGTTATCGACTATCTGGAACTGAAGAAGTCTTCCTTCTTCGACCAGGTCACCGTCAAGGACGAAGAGCTGCAGGCTGCCTATCAGAAAGAAACCGCCAACCTCGCTGAACAGCGTCGTGCCGCGCATATCCTGATTGAAGTCAACGACAAGGTCACCGAGGCGCAAGCCAAGGCCAAGATCGAAGAAATCCAGGCACGCCTGGCCAAGGGTGAGAAGTTTGAAGCCCTGGCCAAGGAGTTCTCCCAGGATCCAGGTTCGGCCAACAATGGCGGCGACCTCGGTTTTGCCGGCCCAGGCGTCTACGACCCGGACTTCGAAACGGCGCTGTACGCGTTGAACAAGGATCAGGTTTCGGCGCCGGTACGCACCACGTTCGGTTGGCACTTGATCAAGCTGTTGGGCGTTGAAGCACCCCAAGTGCCATCGTTTGCCAGCCTGAAAGACAAGCTGACCCGCGAGCTCAAGACCCAGCAAGTTGAGCAGCGCTTTGTCGATGCCTCCAAGCAATTGGAAGATGCGGCATTCGAAGCTTCCGACTTGGCCCAGCCGGCGTCTGACCTGAAGCTGACCGTGCACACCTCCGCGCCGTTCGGTCGTGAAGGTGGCGAAGGCGTTGCAGCCAACCGCGCCGTGGTCACCGCAGCGTTCAGCCCGGAAGTGCTTGATGAGGGTGCCAACAGCACCGCCATCGAGCTGGACCCTGAAACCATCATCGTGCTGCGAGCCAAAGAGCACCTGAAGCCTACGCAACTGCCACTGGAAAGCGTCTCTGCCGCGATCCGTGCGCAGATGACCAAGGAACGCGCCAGCGCGGCTGCCAAGGCTCATGCTGACGAGTTGATCGCCAGCCTGCGCGATGGCAAGACCCCGCTGAACCAGCCGATCGACGGCCAGGCGTGGAAAGTCACTGAAGCGGCTACCCGTAGCGCCGAAGGGGTCGAACCTGCCGTGCTGCAAGCCCTGTTCCGCATGCCTAAGCCTGCGGCCAAGGACAAGCCGACCTTCACCACCGTGACCCTGGCTGACGGTAGCCTGGTGATCGTGCGCTTGAACGGCGTGAACGAAGCGGCTGCGCCGACGGACGAAGAAAAGGCGCAATACCGCCGCTTCCTCGCTTCGCGTATCGGCCAGCAAGACTTTGCTGCGTTCCGCAAGCAGTTGGAAACCAAGGCTGACATCAAGAAATTCTGATGTTGGTGATCGCTCCCACGCTCTGCGAGTGTGGGAACGATCAGCCCCCGGTCTTTTCAGACCGGGGGCTTTTTTTTAACCGCGATTCAGGCTACCGGCCAAGGCCAACAGCATCAGCAGCACAACCGCCCAAGCAAAAGCGCCGACGCCCCAGCCCTGAAGCAACACACCACCGGCCAACCCGCCACCGGCGATGCCCAGGTTCCACACAGTGACCAGCATCGACTGGGCCGCATCCGCCGACGCTCCCGCGGCCTTGGCCAATGCCGTTTGCAGTAACGCCGGCAACCCACCAAACGCTAGGCCCCATAACGCCACGGCGCCGTAGATGACCACGGGCGAGGTGATCCAGAACGCCAATGCCAGCGCGACCAAGCCAAACAGCGCACAACTGATCACCAGCAGCACGCGCAACCATCGATCAATCAGCACACCGGCCAGCCAGATGCTCAACAACGCAGCAAGGCCAAACACCAGCAGCACGCGATCAATATCGGCAACTATCCCGGCGGGTTCGAGCAGTGGCGCGATGTAGGTATAGAGAATGTTGTGGGCCAGTACGTAGGTAAACGTCACCCACAGCACCGGACGAATGCCTGGCAAGGTCAGCACTTTGTGCAGCCCCAAGCGTTTTCCTGCCGGTTCGCCGGCGAAGTCCGGGAGCTGCCAACGCGCCCAAACCAGTAGTAATAGCGTCAGCCCCGTCATGATCGCAAAACTCAGGCGCCAGCCGACGGCAGTACCGAGAAAGGTGCCCGCCGGTACACCCAGTGACAATGCCAACGGTGCGCCAAGCATCGCCACGGCAATCGCCCGGCCTTGCAGGTGTGGCGCGACCATACGGCTGGCATACCCGGCCAGCAGCGCCCAGAGCAGCCCCGCAAAGACCCCGGCGAAAAAACGCGCCACCAGGGTCAAGCCGTAATGGCTGGAAAGCGCCGTCACGCTGTTGACCAAAGCAAAACCGGCGATGGCGATCAGCAGCAACGGCCGGCGCCGCCAGCCTCGCGTCAGCAGTGTGAGGGGAATGGCCGCGAGCAATGAACCGAGGGCATACACGGTGACCAACTGGCCCACCCATGCCGGCGAAACGCTTAGCCCGTCGCTCATCTGCGGCAATAGCCCGGCAGGCATGGCTTCGGTGAGGATGGTGATAAACCCGGCCGCGGCCAAGGCCAGCAAACCACCGAGTGGCAGTGCGTCACGCTGGGTTGCAGAGGGGGAATCGGTCAGTGAAGGGCTGTTGCTCATCGCGTGCTATCCATGAAAAAGGGCAAGCAGGCAGAGTAGGGGGCTGTTGCTTACGGAAAAACAGGCTAAGGTTCCGAACTTATCGGACATTGATGTCCGCAATCTTCAAGGGTAGGGCGATGGACAGTTTGGGTAGCCTCTCGGTTTTTGTGCAGGTTGCGGAGACTCGCAGCTTCACCGCGGCTGGCCGCGTGCTTGGGGTGTCGTCTTCGGCCGTGGGCAAAAGCATCGCGCGCACCGAAGAGCGCCTGGGCGTGCGCTTGTTTCATCGCAGTACGCGCAGCATTACTTTGACCAGTGAAGGCGCGCTGTTCCTCGAGCGTTCGCGGCGGATTCTCGCTGAGGTCGAGGCGGCCGAGCAGGAGTTGACCGAGGCCAGCGCCACGCCTCGGGGCAAGCTGCGTATCAGCTTGCCGCAAGTACGCGGCCTGTTGATGCCGGTGCTCAGCGACTTTATGCGGGCTTACCCGGACATCGAGTTGGATGTGGACTTTTCCGACCGCATGGTCGACGTGATCGAAGAAGGCTTCGACGCGGTGATTCGTACCGGCAAGCCGGAAGACTCGCGTTTGATGGCGCGTCACCTGGGGCATTACCAGTTGGTATTGGTCGGCACTCCGGAATACTTCACTCGATATGGCACTCCGCAACAGCCCCAGGACTTGAACGGTCACGCCTGCCTGCGCCACAAATTTTGCGCCACCGGCAAGTTGGAACCCTGGCCGTTGCGGCACGTACCCGGCTCAATGGAACCCACACTGCGCGCACCGCTGGTCAGCACCACCATCGAGTCCCTCAACCATGTGGTGCACGAAGGGTTGGGCATTGCCTGCCTGCCGGATTTCATGGTCAATCAGGCGGTGCGTGAAGGGCGTTTGCAGCGGGTGCTGGACGATTATCTTGAGCACCGTGGCAGCTTCTGGATGTTATGGCCATCAAGTCGCCATGCCTCGGCCAAGCTGCGCGTGTTTATTGATCATATGTGTGCCGGGCTTTTTCCTGCAGGCGCCGTCCTGTAGGCCTGTGACGTTTTACCGACAGGAATGCGCGCGCCAAGGCCTCGTTCTGTTGCACAATACCGCCCGGACTGTTTTCCTCAGGATTTTCGATGTCGACATCATTTCACTTGCGTAGCCTCGGGCTGGCGCTGGTGCTGGCGGGCGCCGCGGGCTGCTCGTCACCCAAGACCGCTATTTACGAACATGAGAATTTCGACGACTCCGGTACGTTCTCCCGTGATTACCCGGTCAGCGACGTGGCGGCCTGTGAAGCGGCGCGCCGTGCGCTGTTGAGCCAGGGCTACATCATCACCAGCAGCGATCCTAAGCTGGTGGTCGGTAACAAGAGCTTCCAGCAGACGGGCGAAACCCACCTGCAGATCAGCTTCAACGTGGTGTGTGCCGATGATGGCAAAGGCGCTAAGCATTCGACGATGTTTGCCAATGCCTTGCAGGATCGCTACGCGCTGAAGAAGGTCAACAACTCCGCGAGCCTGGGTGTCGGCGTGTTGGGTTCGGTGTCGATGCCGATTGGCTCCACCGATGACTCGATGGTGAAGGTCGCGAGCGAGACGGTCTCAGCGCCAAAGTTTTATGAGCGTTACTTCGCGCTGGTGGACGTGTTTCTGCCGCAGGAAGTGAAGAAGGCCGAGCATATTCCTGAGAAGCCCAAGGCTGAACTCGGTGTGCCGGAACCCAAGGCGGCTCCGGCCGCCGAGAAGGTCGAGGCACCGAAAGAAGCACCGGCAGCGCCTGCCGCCTCCGAACCCCTGGCACCGCCAGTGGAGGCGGCGCCGATTGCCCCGCAGGCAGAACCTTCACCTGCACCTGCACCTTCACCGGCGCCAGCGGCAGCGCCGACCAATCCGGTCTTGCCGGCGCCAACAGAAGCCATTCCACCACTGCCGACACCTGCGCAGTAACTCAGACCGCTACGGGGTTCGCCTTGTCGACGTTGATCCCGTAGCGGCTGATCGCCTCACTGACGTTCTCGCGTCCGATCAGCCCGTCATCCGCTAACGCCTTCAGGGTCGCCAGCACAATGAAGTGGCGGTCCACTTCAAAGAATTCGCGCAAGGTTTCCCGGGTATCCGATTGCCCGAAGCCATCGGTGCCCAACGCCACAAAACGTCGGCCGTGAACGAAAGGGCGAATCTGGTCGGCAAATAATTTCATGTAGTCCGTGGCGACCACCACCGGCCCGGTTTGCCCGGCCAGGCATTGCTCGACATAACTGGTGCGCGGCTCGTTCTGCGGATGCAGCAGGTTCCAGCGCTCCACCGCGTGCCCGTCACGGCGTAGCTCGGTCAGGCTGGTCACACTCCACACATTGCTGTGGATGGCGAAGTCCTTGTCGAGCAATTCGCTGGCGGCAATCACTTCGCGCAATATCGAACCACTGCCCATCAGTTGCACCTGCGCTTGCGGGTGGCTGCTCAGTGGGTACATGCCCTTGAGAATCCCCTCCTCAACGCCTTCGGGCATTGCCGGGTGCGGGTAGTTTTCATTGAGCAGGGTGATGTAGTAATAAATGTCCTCCTGCTCGACATACATACGCCGCATGCCCTCGCGAATAATCACTGCCAGCTCGTAGGCAAACGTCGGGTCATACGAGACGCAGCACGGGATCACCGACGACAAGATGTGGCTGTGGCCATCGTCATGCTGCAAACCTTCGCCCATCAACGTGGTGCGCCCGGCCGTGGCGCCGAGCAGGAAGCCACGCGCCCGTGCGTCGCCCGCCGCCCAGGCCAGGTCGCCGACGCGCTGGAAGCCGAACATCGAGTAGAAAATGTAGAACGGCACGGTCATCAGGCCGTGGTTGCTGTAGGACGTACTTGCCGCGATCCACGAGGAAATGGCGCCGGACTCATTCAGGCCTTCCTGCATGATCTGTCCGTCCTTGCTCTCCTTGTAGTAGCTCAATTGCCCGGCGTCCTGCGGCGTGTAGAGCTGGCCTACAGCCGAGTGGATGCCGATCTGACGAAACAAGCTTTCCATGCCGAAGGTGCGCGACTCATCCGGCACGATGGGCACGATCAGTTTTCCCAGGTGCGGGTCCTTGAGCAGCGTGCCGAGGATCCGTACGAATGCCATGGTGGTGGAGATCGCGCGTTCGCCGGTGTCTTTGAGTTGGGTTGCAAAGGCACTCAGTTCGGGGATCTGCAAGGACTGTACGGCAGTGTGCCGCGCGGGCACATAGCCGCCCAAGGCCTGGCGTCGAGCGGCGAAGTAGCGAGCTTCTTCGCTGTCGGCCGCGGGCTTGAGGTAGGGGATTTCGTCGAGTTGGTCATCCGCCACTTCCAGCCCGAAGCGGTCGCGGAAGGCTTTTACCGCCTCGGCGCCCATCTTCTTCAACTGATGGTTGATGTTCTGGCCTTCGCCAGCTTCACCCATGCCGAAGCCTTTCACCGTCTTGGCCAGGATCACCGTAGGCTGGCCTTTGTGGCGCACGGCGGCCGCGTAGGCGTTATAGACCTTATCTGGGTCATGGCCGCCGCGTGAGAGTTTCCAGATTTCGTCGTCGGACATGTCCGCAACCAATGCTAGCAATTCGGGGTATTTGCCGAAGAAATGTTCGCGCACATAGGCGCCGTTCTGCGATTTGTAGTTCTGATAGTCGCCGTCCACGCATTCCATCATGCGTTGGCGCAGCAGGCCGCTGTGGTCCTTTTCCAGCAGCGCATCCCAGCCACCGCCCCAGATCACCTTGATCACATTACAACCGGCGGCGCGGTACAGGCTTTCGAATTCCTGGATCACCTTGGCATTACCGCGCACCGGGCCGTCCAGGCGTTGCAGGTTGCAGTTGACCACGAAGATCAGGTTGTCGAGTTTCTCGCGGCCGGCCACGGAAATCGCGGCGAGGGATTCCGGCTGGTCCATTTCGCCATCACCGAGGAACGCCCAGACCTTGCGGCCTTGGTGCTGCTTGAGGTCACGAAACTCCAGGTAACGCATAAAGCGCGCCTGGTAGGCGGCGGTGATCGGACCCAGGCCCATGGACACGGTGGGGAATTGCCAAAAGTCCGGCATCAAGCGTGGGTGCGGGTAGGACGACAACCCTTCGCCACCCGCCTCGCGGCGGAAGTTGTCCAGCTGCGCTTCGCTGATGCGGCCTTCCAAGTAGGCGCGGCCGTAGATGCCAGGGGAGGAATGGCCCTGGATGTACACCAGGTCGCCGTCGAAGCTGTCGGTGCGCCCACGGAAGAAGTGGTCAAAGCCTACGTCGTACAGCACAGCGGCTGACGCATACGTCGCGATATGCCCACCCACTCCGGAATGTTTGCCTGCACGCAATACCATCGCCATCGCGTTCCAGCGGATAAACGCATTGGTGCGCCGCTCGATGGCCAGGTTGCCGGGGTAGGGCAGTTGGCGGTCGACGGGGATGGTGTTGACGTATGGCGTAGTCACCCGCCCGTAGAAGTCGCCATGGCGCGCAACGTCGAAATCCAGCAACTGATCAATCAGGTAGTGGGCGCGCGGGCGGCCTTCGGTGGACAGCACCGATTCGATGGACTCCAGCCACTCGCGGGTTTCCTGTGGATCGTCGTCCAGTCTTACTGCGTTATTGGGGGTCATGTGAGGCTCCAGGGTAGGCGGATTTCAAGCGGCAAGCTCCTTGTGGGAGTAGTGCAAATGTAATTGCAATTGCAACGACATGCCTAAATCTAGCCCGGGATGAGCTACTATTGCAACCTTCTTGAAATTTCCCGGATGGTGTTGCATGTCGTCGAAAGAGCCTGATGTATGGTTCCGTTTTGTCAGGGCCCACAGGACGGTCATCCGTGAAATCGAACGCCGCTTGGCCGAGGCTGACCTGCCGCCGTATGCCTGGTATGACGCGCTGTGGGGCCTGGAAAGCGGTCCCGAGGGCACTCGCCGCATGCACGAATTGGCCGATGTGCTGGCGATCGAGCGCTACAACCTGACGCGCCTGGTGGACCGCCTGGAAAAGGACGGCCTGGTGGTACGTTCGCGGTCTGACGGCGACGGCCGTGCGGCATTTGCCTCGATCACCGACGCGGGTCGTGTGTTGCGCAAAAAGATGTGGAAGATCTACGAAAGCACCGTGGACGAGTTGTTCCTGTCGCACATCGAGCCTGAGCAGCGCCAGTTGTTTGCCGATACCTTGGAGCGTGCAGCGGGGTTGGCGGTGGAGGCGGGTGTGCAAACCCGCAGTCGACGCAAGATCTGAGGCATACGAGGAACCCATGTGGGAGCTGGCTTGCCTGCGATAGCGGTACATCCGCATCAGATACAGTGCCTGACACGCTGCTATCGCAGGCGACCCAGCTCCCACAGTTGACGGTTTTCCCATTCACTTGAGTGGATACCGGTTCATCGCCTGTACCACCTGCTGTGCATCGATAGCCCCTTCATCCGCCAACGCCCTCAACGCACACACCACAATCCAATAACGGCTGGGCGCAGACGCCTGCACCGAGCCTGCGCCCAGCGCTACAAAACGCGCGTCCACATACCCCGCCAACTGATCGACAATCGGCTGCGGATAACCGGTGACGGCAATCACTGGCGTGGTACTCCCGGCCAGGCAATCACGTAAATGGCAGCTTTGCTTGGGCGCTGTGGGATGCAGCCGATTCCAGCGTTCAGCCGCTGCCGCTTCGCGGGCCAGTCGCGTGTAGCTGGGGCAGCTCCACACCGCTGCCGTGACGCCCCAGTCCTGTTCCAGCAAGTGTGCGGCGTGCACCACTTCGCCCAATGCCCGTCCCGCGCCGAGCAATCGCACATCCCCTTGGCGACGTTGGATTGGGTACATCCCTTTGAGCGCATCTTCACGATCCTGTGCATCCAGCGTCACTGCGCTTTCCTGATCATGCAGCGCCAAGTAATAAAACCCCGGCTTGCCGTCGACATATAGCGTGCGCAACCCCGCCAGCACAATTGCGCGGGCTTCCTCGCCCGAGGCCGGGTCATACGGCGTGCAACGTGGATGGGCCGCCAGCCACAACGGCAATGACGGTTGAGCGCCCTTGGGCCACGCAGACGGTTGATTTTCGATGTCGTTGCACAGGATGCCACGCTGCGCGGTTTCGTCCGCCAGGGCACATAACTGCGCCGACGACGCCGCGCTGTGCAGGTACAGCAGTGGTTTTTCCCCAGTATTGCGCGCGAACCAGCTAGGCCAATTACCCACGCGCCGGCTGCGTGACTGGCCCCGAATCACCCAGGCTTGTCGGCTGAACTCCAGGGTATTGGCCATGTGCATGACCGTGTACAGCGGCGAGCTGCGCGAATCTACGGCTGTGTTGAGTGCGTCGATGCACAGCTGCGCGGCGTTTGCGGTAGAGGCGGGCATGGGGCGAGGCTCCTGGCAGCAGAAGTTCGTACCCTAATGGAAAAGTAATTGCACTTGCAATGATTGCAATCGCGCATCAACACCCAAATGCTAAATCAACCCAACGTTGCTACGTTTAATCAGCACGTGCAGGAACGTCATGGCGCAGACATTTTTTTGTCATCGCGGCACTTTAGGCTGGCTGTGCAGGTCATTTATTGGCAGCCGCTTTAAACCCACAAGGAGTCCACCATGGACGATTACCAAGAAGAACTGCTGGAGTACCACGCGTTTGAATTGGATCCGCTGGATCCGGTCGATGACGCAACTGAGCTGTAATACCGACTTCAGGCGGAATGCCGCTGACTGCGGCGAAATTCCCCTGGGGTCTGGTTGTTCCAGCGCCTGAACGCCCGTTGAAAGGCTTGGGCTGAGGCAAAACCGAGCAAGTAGGCGATCTCGCCGAACGCCAGTTCCGTATCGCGAATGTAGGTCATGGCCAAATCGCGGCGGGTATCGTTGAGAATCGCGCGAAACTGAGTGCCTTCTTCGGCCAGTTTGCGGCGCAGCGTCCAGGTTGGCAGCTTCAAGCGTGCCGCCACTTCTTCCAGGTCGGGTTCCCGGCCGCCATTGAGCATCGGCCCCAGCAACCGGGTAATGCGCTCGCGCAGGCTGCGGGTGCGGGTCAACTGCTCCAACTCGTGTTCACACAACTTCAACAACAGCTGCCAGGTACTCGGGCAATGCTGCGGGTTTCGCAGTGCCAACGTCTGTTGGCTGAGGCGCAATTGATTGGCCTCGGCGCCGAAGTGCACCGGGCTGTCGCCCAGTACGCTGTACTGCTCGCTGTACTCGGGGGCTTGGAATTCGATGTCGATGCGCTGCGCTTGCAGCGGTTGCTGAGCCAGGCTGGACAATTGCTGCAACCAGCCGGCGATAATCGAATCCACCACAAAACGGTTGTAGGCGTTGTACGGGCTGATGGAATAAAAGCGCAGCCAGGCGCCTTCGGCATCCTCATGAAAACTCGACTGCCCGCGATAGTTGGAGCCGTACAGCGCTTCAAAGCGGGTCAGCGTGCGCGCGGCTTCACGCACAGTGGGGGCTTGGGCGGCGGTGACACCCGCGAGGCCGGCCTGGCTCAAGCGGCTGAGCTGGCCCATGCGCAGGCCCAGGCTGGGGTCGCCGGTCAGTTGGATGGCCGCGTGGCCCAGGCGCATATAGCGCGGGATCGACAAACGCGCGCCGGCTTCGGCAAGGCGCGCCGGGTCGAGACCGTATTGCAGCAAAAGCGGTTGCGGGTCCAGGCCATGGCTTTGAATAGCATCCGCCAGGGTGTGCACGAAGCCCACCGACAGATCGCCAAGGCGCACCGGCTTCAAGGCGCTACAGCCAGATATTCAGCAGGCGCGCACCACGGGCACCGCTGTCGGCGTTGATTTGCCCGTTGCTGCTGAGGAAGCTGTGCCCGGCGGTGCCCAAATCCCAGAACTGCCCGCGCAGGAACACGCTCATGCCGGCGGTCGCCTGGCTGATCGGCTGTTGGCTGATCAGGGTCAGGCGGCGCCAGGCTTCGCCTTCGCTGAGTTCTTCGGGCTTGAGGCTGATTTCGGGCGGCGTCGAGACGCTTTTGAAGCCGCGCCATGGGCGGTCCCAGGTGTCGCGGCCAATGACAAAGGCCGGCACCGCGACCAATTGCGCGCCTTGCTCATTGAGTTTGCGGTAGTTGTCCGGGTACCAGCTGTCGCTGCCGATCAGGATACCCAGACGCCCGGCCGGGGTATCGACCACGCTGACGATGTTTTCATCGCCCGGTTCGATAAACCCGCGCTCATCGTAGATCGGATAGAACTGGCGCTGCGGCTGGCCCACCGGCAAGCCGTCGGCACCAAACACCAGGCTTGCGTTGTACAACGCGCCATGGCCGATGTGCAGTTGCCCTTGTTCGACACTCGGGTTGGGCAGGGCAATGGAGCCGGCCACCAGCGTGACGCCAAATTCCTTGGCCAGGCCGCCGAACAGCACTTGATAGTCGCGGGCCATGGCGGGGGCTTTCATGCGCAGGTACGCGTCGTCCATGCGGT
The DNA here is from genome assembly GCF_045447305.1 of Pseudomonas sp. D47. NCBI lineage: Bacteria > Pseudomonadati > Pseudomonadota > Gammaproteobacteria > Pseudomonadales > Pseudomonadaceae > Pseudomonas > Pseudomonas sp. D47. The sequence goes on from NZ_JBJGXU010000039.1 coordinate 44,724, forward strand.
TATCGCCCTTGGCGCTGATCCACGCACGTGCGAACTGCAGCGGGTTACTCGCCGAGAGCCAGTTCATTGCATCCTTCAAATGCACTGCCTGGTACAGCTCGTTTTTTTCGCCGCTGAGCATCAGCCAGGTGCCGATATGTTCCGGCAGCACCACGATGGTTTTTTCATTGATCAGCCCTTGGTCCTGGGCCTTTTGCAGGTAGGCCGCAAGCTTCAGGTGCAGGCGTTCCAGGCTCTGGTAATCGGCGGGGAACAGCTCCGGCTGGATGCCCAACAAGTTGCCGCGATCGGCAGGCTCGCCTTCATTGACGGCCAAGGTGATGCGCAAGTCCGACAGGTAGTGCGCCACGGGGCGCTCCTGGGTCCAGACCAGATAGGCAGAAACGGCGGCAACCAGGGCCATGATCAGAGTGAATGCTAGAAGTTTACGCATGGGGCAACAGACAACAGACCGTGTGCAGGGTTCGCGACTAGGGTAGGGCCCATGTGCCCGCTTGCCAAGGGGCGCTGTACATTTCGATCAATAAGTTGTCAGTTTAGGTCATTGAGCAGTAGTCCATCGCCTCTTAGTCTGTGGGACATAAACCGATGGCAGGCCATTCGAGCCTTCCACGTCCCGTGATGATCCGTTGTGGAGCTGTACCATGACCGCTGCTGCCTACCCGCACCTGCTGGCCCCGTTGGACCTGGGTTTTACCACGTTGCGCAATCGCACCCTAATGGGCTCGATGCACACCGGGCTTGAAGAAAAACCCGGCGGCTTCGAACGCATGGCCGCGTATTTTGCCGAACGTGCCCGTGGCGGCGTCGGCCTGATGGTCACCGGCGGTATTGGCCCGAACGATGAAGGCGGCGTGTACGCCGGTGCTGCCAAGCTGACCACCGACGAAGAAGCGCAGAAGCACAAGATCGTCACCCAGGCCGTACACGAAGCCGGCGGCAAGATCTGCATGCAGATCCTCCACGCCGGCCGGTATGCCTACAGCCCCAAGCAGGTTGCACCGAGCGCGATCCAGGCGCCGATCAACCCGTTCAAGCCCAAGGCGCTGGACGAAGAAGGCATCGAAAAGCAGATCCAGGATTTTGTCACCTGCTCGCTGCTGGCCCAGGTCGCCGAGTACGACGGCGTCGAAATCATGGGCTCCGAAGGCTACTTCATTAATCAGTTCCTGGCCGCCCACACCAACCACCGCACCGACCGTTGGGGCGGCAGCTACGAAAACCGCATGCGCCTGGCGGTGGAAATCGTACGCCGCGTACGCGAAGCGGTAGGCCCGAACTTCATCATTATTTTCCGCCTGTCGATGCTCGACCTGGTCGAAGGCGGCAGCACCTGGGAAGAGATCGTGCAGTTGGCCAAGGCCATCGAGCAGGCCGGTGCGACCCTTATCAACACCGGTATCGGCTGGCACGAAGCGCGCATCCCGACCATCGCTACCAAAGTGCCGCGTGGCGCGTTCAGCAAAGTCACCGCCAAGCTGCGCGGTGCGGTGCAGATTCCGCTGATCACAACCAACCGTATCAACACCCCGGAAATTGCCGAGCAGATCCTCGCCGAAGGCGATGCCGACATGGTCTCGATGGCGCGGCCGTTCCTTGCCGACCCGGAGTTCGTCAACAAGGCCGCAGCCGGCCGCGCCGATGAAATCAACACCTGCATCGGCTGCAACCAGGCCTGCCTGGACCACACCTTCGGCGGCAAGCTGACCACCTGCCTGGTCAACCCGCGCGCGTGCTACGAAACCGAGCTGAATTACCTGCCGGTGAAGCAGATCAAGAAAATCGCCGTGGTGGGCGCTGGCCCCGCGGGCTTGGCGGCGGCCACTGTGGCGGCAGAGCGCGGTCACCAAGTGACCTTGTTCGACTCCGCCAGCGAGATCGGCGGCCAGTTCAACATCGCCAAGCGTGTGCCGGGCAAAGAAGAATTTTTCGAAACCCTGCGCTACTTCAAGCGCAAATTGCAGACCACCCACGTCGAGCTGTGCCTCAACACCCGCGTGGATGTTGCGCAACTCGCGGCAGGTGGTTACGACGAAATCATCCTGGCCACCGGCATTGCGCCGCGCACGCCAGCCATCCCGGGTATCGACAACGCCAAGGTGCTGAGCTACCTGGACGTGATCCTCGAGCGTAAACCGGTGGGCAAGCGCGTGGCCGTGATTGGCGCCGGCGGCATCGGTTTCGACGTGTCCGAGTTCCTCGTGCACGAGGGCGTGTCCACCAGCCTGGACCGCGACGCGTTCTGGAAAGAGTGGGGCATCGACACCCAGCTGCAAGCCCGTGGTGGCGTGGCCGGCATCAAGCCTGCGCCGCATGCCCCGGCGCGTGAAGTGTTCCTGCTGCAACGCAAGACCTCCAAGGTCGGCGACGGCCTGGGCAAGACCACCGGCTGGATCCACCGCACGGGCCTTAAGAACAAGCGCGTGCAGATGCTCAACAGCGTCGAGTACCTGAGCATTGATGATCAAGGCCTGCATATCCGCATCGGCGCCGAGGGCGAGCCGCAGGTGCTGGCGGTGGACAACATCGTCATCTGCGCCGGGCAAGACCCGCTGCGCGAACTGCAGGACGGCCTGGTCGCCGCCGGCCAGAACGTGCACCTGATCGGCGGCGCCGATGTAGCGGCCGAGCTGGATGCCAAACGGGCCATCAACCAGGGCTCGCGCCTCGCTGCCGAGCTGTAAGACGAAAGAAGGGGCGGTGTTAGACTACCGCCCCTTTTTTCATTCAGATGCCTCCCGATGGGCCCTTTCGACTGGCTTCCCCACGCGCCCCTTGAACCCTTGCAGCTGGACTGGCTGAACGGCGTCGAGGTGGCCGTGTTGCGCCTGGATTGCATCGACCCGCTGATCAGCGGCAACAAGTGGTTCAAACTCACCGAACACCTGGCCCAGGCGCAAGCCGCCGGTGCCAGCGGGGTCATCAGCCTGGGCGGTGCTCACTCCAACCACCTGCACGCACTCGCGGCAGCCGGCAAACGCTTTGATTTCCCCACCGTGGGCCTGCTGCGCGGCCACCCTCAAGACACGCCCACCGTCCTTGATCTGAAAGCCTTCGGCATGCAGCTGCATTGGCTGGGCTATGGCGGCTATCGTGCACGTCACGAGCCAGGTTTCTGGCTGCCATGGCGCGAACAGTATCCGCAGTTGTACCCCGTGCCCGAAGGCGGCGGTGGCATAACCGGTGCAGTGGGTTGCGCGGTGCTGGTCGAGCAAGCGCGCGGGCAGTTGAGCAACCTCGGTTGGGCCGATTACGACGCGTGGTGGCTGGCGGCGGGCACCGGCACCACGTTGGCCGGGCTGGCGCTGGCAGAGGCGGGGGCACATCCGGTATACGGCGCAATGGCGGTGCCGGAGGATCACGGTGTTGCACAGAACGTGCAGGCTATTGTGCAGCAGGGGTATGAATTGTTGGATGCAAGCCGAGGCGGTTTCGCCAAGGTAGGCCCGCTATTGCTTGAGTTCATGCACGCCACGGAACAGGCCTGCGGTTTACCGCTGGAACCGCTTTACACCGCCAAGGCCTTGCTGGCGCTCAAGCAACAGATCGAGGCCGGGCGTTTTACTCCCGGCACTCGCCTGATCTTCGTGCATACCGGCGGCCTGCAAGGCCGCCGAGGGTTTATGGGATAGCCTTCTTGCCCGGCATCATGCGCAGCGCCGTGTTGTCTCGCAGGATGTAGTGGTGAATGATCCCGGCCAGCGCATGCAGCCCGATCAGCCAGTAGCCGACCTGGCCGAACAGCACATGCCAGTGCTCAATCTCTTTGGCCAGCGCCTTGTTTTCAGCGATCAACGGCGGCAACTCAATCCCGTAAAACATTACCGAATGGCCCTCGGCACTGACGATCAGCCAACCCGCAATCGGCATGCCGATCATCAGCGCATACAACGCCACATGCATCAGGGTCGCCAGCAGGCTTTGCCATTGCGGCGGTGTCGGCACGATCTTCGGCGCCACGCCCAGGCTGCGGGCAAACAGGCGTAGCCACACCAGCACAAATACGGTGAGGCCGAACATAAAGTGCATTTCGACAATCAGTGTTCGCGCGCCACTGCCTTTGGGGAACTGGCCGCGTAACTCTATGCAGGCGTAAACCACTGCCAGCAGCAGCACCATCAACCAGTGCAACGCAATCGACATGGTGCTGTAGCGCGTATCGGAGTTTTTCCACGGCATCGCTTTCTTCCTCACTCATCAGGGCAAACCTCCGTTCTTTAGCGACGGAGTCCTGTAACTGTAAGCCGGTTTCTCAGGAACTGCCTGCGGTAAATCAATTTTTCACCTGGGTTGTTAGGGCTCAACAGGATTATTGCGCGGCAGTATTCCGAATTTTCCTATGGATTCGCAGCGTTTGGTTACAGCGCTAACGCCCCTAGGAAGGAACTCGATGACTTGTGACGATCACAGAGTTAGGGGCGAGCCGATGTACGTTGAATTCTGCTCGTGACGTTACGGTGAATGTTCATCTATTGAGCTCAGCTTCAAATAGGGGGCTCTTATTGTCGTGGAGAAGTGCAAATGATCAGTGGTTACTTGGGCAATCGCTCCATGGGTTCGAAAGATTATTCGAATGGATTGGAGGGGCCGAGCTCGAAACGTCATGAAGTGTCAGCGGGCCTGCAGGAAACGCAAGTGTTCAAACATTCTGGTCAGCGGGCGGTTGCCCCGGACTCAGATACACAGGCCTCCGTTAAATCACTGTTTTCAACCCTGAATGCGCTCATGCCAGCGCTGGAGCGATTACTTCAAAATAAAACGCAGCGCCCGGAGCAAACAACGGTTAAAAAAACACTCATTGATAAGTTTGCAATCAACGATAGCAAGCAATCATTGCAGTCGCCGGTTGATAGTCATCAGTACCCAGCGCTGTCTAAAAAGAAAAAAGGTGAGCGACCAACGGATGTCTGGGCGGGTGTCATGTATGGGACCAAAAACAATGAGCCTGCTCTGTCGGCGATCAAAGCGGCAATGATGAAGTATGGTCAAAGCCCTTTGGGCGTATTTTCAAGTGTGGTGCGGTCGGACAGTGGTTACAAAGTAGTCATGAGAGATGGTTTTGAACTTCACCTTACGTTGAAGGAAATAGCGCGGGCGAAAGTGTTCTCGGGGTTTCAGCACGGCCCTAATCCGGAAGATGGCGGTATGTATAAAGACGTGGCATTCATGTACGCCGCGAGTGCCAAGCGAGCGCAGTTGGAACACGTTGGCGGTACCCCGAAAAGCTTTATGGATGGCCTAAATACCTTGTGTAGTAACCAGGACCCCGCGACCAGTCTCAAGCAACTTGGGCTTGAAGGGGTGATGCGCCTGACCACGTGGCCGGCGCTGCTTCAGAGCGGTGGTATCGGTGTTGTCAAAATTGGCGGTAACACAAACTTTGCATTTGAGGGAATGGTGGATGGGTGCACGACCAAACAAAGACTGCCGGATAACCATCGTGGCGTGACGTACGAGTTAATCTGAGTGTGAAGTGAATCAACTGAGAGAAGGAGGGGCACATGGTCGGCAATAGCATTTCGAGACAAAGCGCTGCTGAGTCTAATGCAGTGGCATCCGGGGTAGCGTTGGGGGGCGGATCTGGTTGGGCCGTATCGAGTCGGGAGATGCATCAGCCTACGCTGGCGTCTCATCCTATTCGGGCAGACCACTTACTATCGGATACTACCGATCCTGATAACCTGATTGCTCAAATAGCCGTGTTGTTGAACGCGTTACTCGGTCTGCTTGAAAAGGCCAAAGTACACATAGATAAAGAATCAAGTATTGATAAGGATAAGGACCGAACGACCGTTGTGCCCAATCGCCCAACCGTTGTCGTTCCCGAGAATGAACCCATCTCTTGTATTTCCAACAGCCCGCCTGGACAACCACCTGGCGATGTTTGGCTGGGGCTCAGTGAAGGGGAGGGAAGCAACTCAGGCGTATTGGCAGGTATTAAGGCGGGGATGATGCGGTTTGGTCAGAGCCCTCGAGGGGTCTATTCCAGTGTTCGTGAGCATCCAATGGGTTGCGAAGTGGTTATGAGGGATGGCTATAAAGTCATGATCACCAAGGACGAACTCGCGAAGGCCAAGGACGTTGCGGATTTCAGGGGCACCGACCCTGGAATGATTAAAGATGCCGTATTCATGTATGCAGTGACGGCCAAGCGCGAGCAGGAGCGAATCAAGCACGCCGGGATTTCTTATGCCAGGCGGCACCTGAGCGACCCCTTTGAGGCCGCGATGCAGCAGCTAAATGATAATTTTTGGGCACATAAAGCGCTCGCCGCTCTAGGGTTGACGGGTAATGTACGACAGGTGCCAGTGTCCGAACTTGAAGCGAAGGGCGGTATAGGTGTTGTTACTGTTGGTTATGATGCGATGCTCATGTCGAAGGGGTATGTAGACATGTATGGCCCAGAAAAGCTGGGGGTATCGACTCGGCGTGATATTTGGGGCGACGAGCAAGAACTCATGGCACATGAATTGGTATAGCCACTACGCTTGTGCCCAAAGTGGCTCAAGCAATCTCAACTTTGCGCTCTGCAGCGCACAGGCTTTGCCCTCTGACTGCATTCACTCACCCCGCTCGGCAAGGTGAGTATTAGTGGGCACGTCGAAGGCTATAGGCTCTGAGGCATTTCTCCTTTTTTCAGGCGCTGGTTGATATCCGCGATGACATCCGGCAAGTCGTTGATGGTGTCGATCAAGTAGTGCGGGCGCGAGTCTTTGAACATCGCTTCGATACGCTTGCGCTCGCGGGCCAAGGTGCTGCTGTCCAGGGCACGGAACTGCTCGTACGTCAGGCCCAGCGCGTTGCCCGAGCAGGTCAGCGCCACGGTCCACATGCCGGCGCGACGGCCTTCGAGAATGCCTGGCACAGTGTCGTCGACCTTCACGCAGGCCGCCACATCATCGATGCCCAGCGCGATCACGTTGGCCAACGCCTGGGCTGGCCACGGGCGGCCGTTGGGTACTTCGTCGGTGGCGACCACGTGGTCGGCGATGTAGCCATTGGTGGCCGCCAGGGCGACAACTTTGTCCATCACTTGCTTGGGGTAGCCGGAGCAGGAGCCGATCTTGATGCCTTGCACACGCAGCCGGGCAATGGTGTCGAGGGCGCCAGGGATCAGCGCCGAGTGTTCGGCGATTTTCTCGATTTGCAACGGCATGAAGCGCTGATAGATGGCAGTGACGTCGTCGTCGGTCGGTGTGCGGCCGAAGGCCTTGCGGTAGCGCTCGGCGACTTCTGGCTGGTTGCAAAGAGTGCGGATATGGTCCCACTTGCCCATGCCCATCGGGCCACGGGCTTCTTCGATCGAGACTTGTACGTCGAACTCGGCGAAGGCTTCGACAAAGATTTGCGTGGGGGCGAAGGAGCCGAAGTCGACCACGGTGCCGGCCCAGTCGAGGATAACGGCCTGGAGGGTGTTGGGGTTTTGATAGTTCATGGTTCAGATCCTGTGGGTAATGGGGGCAGTCAAACGTCCAACACTTCCATTGCTTGCAGCACCTCGGCGATCGCCTTGACCGCTGCGCGCATGCCGGGCGCATCGACGTGGCCGATGCAGCCCACGCGGAAGGTTTCCACTTGGGTCAATTTGCCGGGGTAGAGGATGAAACCCTTGGCCTTGACCCGCTCATAAAAGTCCTTGAACTGGTAGCGCGGGTCTTTTGGGGCGTGAAAGGTCACGATGATCGGGGCCTGGATCGCCGCCGGCAGAAAACTGCGCAGGCCCAGTTCGGCCATGCCGTCCAGCAGTGCCTGGCAGTTGCGGGCGTAGCGTTGGTGACGCGCGGGCAGGCCGCCTTCTTCTTGATATTGCAGCAGTGCTTCGTGCAGGGCCGCGACCACATGGGTGGGTGGGGTGAAGCGCCATTGGCCGGTCTTGGCCATGTAGCTGTGTTGGTCGAACAGGTCCATCGCCAGGGAATGGCAGTTGCCCTGTGCGGCGGCCAGTGCCTGTTTGTCGGCGAAGACGAAACCCATGCCCGGCACGCCTTCCAGGCATTTGCCGGAGGCTGCGATCAGTGCGTCGAACGGCACTTCGCGAGCATCGATCGGCAGTGCACCGAAGGAGCTCATGGCATCGATAATCAGGCGTTTGCCGTGGCTTTTCACTGCATCGGCGATCTGCGGCAGCGGGTTGAGAATGCCAGTGCTGGTTTCGCAGTGGATCAGCGCCACGTGGGTAATGGCCGGGTCGGCGTGCAGCAGGCGGTCGACGTCAGCGGCGGTGGTGGGTTCATCCTCGGCGGTTTCGAAGGTGCTGAAATCGCGGCCGAGCACTTCGCAGATCTTCGCCAGGCGCTTGCCGTAGGCGCCGTTGATCAGCACCAGTACCTTGCCGTCGCGCGGCACCAGGGTGCCGATGGCGGCTTCGACGGCAAAGGTGCCGCTGCCTTGCAAGGGCACGCAATGGTGGCTGCCTTGGCCGTTGAGGATCGCCAGCAACTGCTCGCAGACACTCGCGGTGAGTTGGTTGAAACGGTCATCCCAGGAGCCCCAATCCACCATCATTGCCTGACGGGTGCGGTTTGATGTGGTCAGTGGGCCAGGGGTCAGCAGAATCGGCGCGGCAGGGCTCATCTCAATTCCTCGCAAGGTATCGGGGGTTGAATCTACGGCGCCTAAATTGCAGTTTGGCTTGTCATCAATCAAATTGTTTGTTGTTATGCGAGCTATCAGTGAGGCCGATAGCTATGAACTTGTTCCAACTGCGTGCATTCGATGCGGTGGCCCGCGAGGGCAGCTTTACCCGAGCGGCGGCGCGGCTGTTCATCAGCCAGCCGGCGGTGACCGGGCATATCAAGGCGCTGGAAGAGCACTACCAGATCCCGCTGTTGCGCCGCACAGCTCGGCGCGTGGAGCTGACCGAGGAGGGCATTCGCCTGGCGGCGATCACTCGGGCGATCTTCGGCCTGGTGGACGAGGCGCAGACGCTGTTAGAGGCCAATCGCCAGTTGCTTACCGGGCGCCTCGAAGTCGCGGCGGATGGCCCACACCTGGTGATGCCGATGATCGCCAGCCTGCGCGCCCGCTATCCCGGCATTACCGTCAACTTGCGGCTGGGCAATGCCCAGGAAACCTTGGCGGCGCTGTTGTCCGAGCATGCGGACGTGGCGGTGCTCACTGAGGTGGAACCGCGTAACGGCCTGCACCTGCAACCGCTGAGTGAGTCGCGCATCTGCGCGTTGGTGCCCGTCAGTCACCCGTTGGCTGCGCAGCCCGACGGCATTCGTCTGCAACAGCTGCACGAGGTGATCATGGTGTTGCGCGAACCGACTTCCATCACCCGCCGCACCTTCGATGACGCCTGCCGGGTGGCCAAGGTGCAACCCAAGGTGTTGCTGGAGCTGGACAGCCGCGAGGCGGTGACCGAAGCCGTCGCCGCCGAGCTGGGCGTGGGCGTGGTCTCATCGATGGAGGTCAGTCCGGACCCACGGGTGCAAGCGATTGCGATCCAGGGCGATGGGTTGCTCAACCGGCACATGCTCGGCTGCATGGAGCGGCGCCGCTCGTTGCGGCTGATCCAGGCGTTTTTCGAGTTGGCGCCTTAAGTGGTGGTTGGCTGAAGACCGGGTTGGTGCCATCGCGGCATGGGTATCTACGCAACTTTTTGTGTTGCGCTGAGCTTTTGACGGGGTTTTTAGGTAGATGTGAGTACATATCCGTTGCTGCGGTAACGGCTTCGTAGGGTTCCGCTCTTACAGCGGGTCACTTTTTGAAGGACCAAAAAGTAACCAAAAAGTCCTCGCCCCACCACTCGGTGCCTCGCT